>JAFEBB010000074.1 GCA_018266075.1 Deltaproteobacteria bacterium
GCCAACGTGCGGGCGTCGATCGCTTGCTGGCTGTTACCCGGACAGGCTCCTAGCGCTGGCGACCGCTCCGAAGCGCGAGCGCCGCGAGGAATAGTCCGAGCAACGGAATCGGCGAGGAGCCCGCGCTGCTGCACGAGCTGCCCGTGACCGACGTGGGACCGTGCCCTGAGGTGGTCTGCGAGCCCGTGCTGCCGGTACCGGTCGTGCCACCTGTGCTGGTCGTGCCGCCCGTGCTGGTCGTGCTGGTGGCTCCGCCGGTGCTGGTCGTGCTGCCCGTGCTCGTCGTTCCGCCCGTGCTGGTGGAGCTGTCCGTGGTCGTGCTGCTCGTGGTGCTCGCGCCGGTCGTGGTGGTCGAGGTCCCGGGCGGCGGCCCGTTGACGACGAGCAGGTGCGGCCCGAGCGCGCAGCCGCCGCTCTGGCTGGAGTAGAAGTGCGCGCCGTCGGAATCGGTCGAGACCAGCGCGAAGCTGGGCGCCGCGCCCGAGGCGAGCAGCGCGGTCACGTCGAAGGTCACGTCCTCGTCGGGCGTGACCGAGCGCGCCCCGCCGGAGCATGTGCTGGTCACCGCGGGCCGGCTCGTCCACGTCAGCGTGCTCGGATCCCAGCTCCCGGGCACGACGAGGCACACCTGGCCCGAGCCGCCCGCACTCGACGCGTCCGTGTGCGTGTGCAGCGTGAGCGTGGCCTGAGCCACCGGCGCCGAGAGCGGCGGGAACTCCATGTACACGATCGCGTCGGGATTTCCCGACGCATCTGCCTCGACGTTGAGGTCGGTCGGATCGTTGAAGACGCCCTGGAACCAGCTGGCCGCGGTCTCGTCGGCGGACGCGCCCACCGAGCCGTCGGTGCACGGCATGTCCACGGGCGGGCCCGCGTCGACCGGAGGAGTCACCACGGCCGCATCGCACGCGGGCGTGGGCGAGCCCTCGGTGCCGCTCACCACCAGGTTCGCGAACGTCGCGCCAATGGCCATCGACGAGCCGCCCACGTCGCCGTTTCGCGGCGAGCCCAGGTGCACCACCATCGGGCTGGGCGCGAACGTGCTCGGGTAGCCCACGGCGCCGAGCGCCACGCCGTCGCGGAAGTACGTCATCGTGCCGCCGCCCCAGTCGAGCTCGAAGTGGTAGGTGTGGGTGGCGTCCCAGCCGCAGTCGCTCATCTGGCCGTTGCAGTAGGCGATGCCGTCGAGCGTGCTGCAATCCGCGGGGCAGGTGTTGTTGTAGTAGGGCGCGCCCACGGGACAGCCGGCGAGCTCCAGCTTCATCGCGCCGGTGAGCGGATCGCCGGCGCCGTTCTGGAACATGCGCACGAACGCGCGCTGGTCGTTGTTGCGAAAGCCCGGCGAGTAGTCGATGGGCTCCGCGAGTCCATCCGGCGCCTGGTAGAAGGTGAAGAGGTCCACGTCGCCGCCGCAGTTGCTCTGGCAGAGCCCGATGCCGGTGACGTCGAAGCTGATCGAGCCCGACTCCAGCGCCGCGTTGATGGTGAACCAGAGGGTGTCGTTCGCGCCCGTGGCCGTCCAGCCCGAGGGAGAGAAGCTGCCGCCGCGCACGCCCAGCCCCGGCGAGCCGGGATCGGTGAGGGGATCGTTCACGTAGTCCGTCGCGGCCGCGCGAAGCGGTAACGCGAAGGCAAGCATCACGCTCCAGACCAGGACTCGACGCATGGGCCACCCGCCTTGAGTGCAGCGAGAGGTTGTCGCCGGTGCGGTCAAGAAGGTTGTCGATCGTGGGCCGGGGAAATAAGTCCACGGATGGTCGAAGTAAGAGAGCTACTCATGAGCACGCGTGAATCCGTGTCCTGGACCACCTGCGACGTGCTCGGCGCTGGAGCCGACGCGGGCCTCAGCTTCGACTTCGCCGACATGGCGTCGATGACCGTCACGCAGTAGCCCGTCGCCCGCGATCGGTGTAGCAACGAGGCCCATGAAACGCCTCGTCCTGGCCGTCGCGGTCTTGCTCGCGGGCTGCAACGGCAGCTCGTCGAGCAGCAGCTCGGGCTCCAGCGGCCACGGCTCCTCGGGCGCCGCGTCGACCGGCGGCACGGGTGCCTCGAGCGGAACCGGCTCCACCGCGAGCAGCTCCAGCGGCAGCACGGGCAGCAGCGCGGCCTCGACGGCGAGCTCGAGCTCGACAGCGAGCGGGGGCAGCTCGGGCTCCAGCGGCACCTCCGGGAGCTGCACGGAGATCACCCTCGGAACCTGGCAGGCCGCGGCCGAGAACGCCACCGGCGGCGCCGCCCCCACCGCGTTCCAGGCCCTGGCCTCGCCGGACCTCGGCGCCGACGGCGTGCCCGATGTCGCGCAGATCGAGCTCTACACCGACGACGTCGACACCTTCGATCTCTCCCAGTACCCCAACGACAACGACGCCACCTGCGAGCAGTGCGTGCGCCTCTTCCAGGATCTGCGCGCCGACGGTGGGCTCGCGCGGCAGTTCTTCCAGTCGCGCGGCACGTTCGCGATCACCGCAGCCGACAGCGTCGCTGGCCTGCTCGAGGGCTCGCTCTCCGATGTGACGCTGGTCGAGGTCACGGTGGATCCCACGACCTCCGTGTCGGAGCCGGTGCCGGGCGGGAGCTGCCTGCACATCGCCTCCTCCAGCGTGAACGTGGTGCCGCCCGGTACCACCAGCGCGAGCAGCAGCAGCGCCAGCGCGTCGGCGGCGGCGAGCTCCAGCGGTTCGACTTCGGGCTCGAGCTCGAGCGGCAGCGGCAGCGGATCCGGATCCGGCTCCACGTCGAGCAGCGCCAGCGGCTCCGGCTCGGACTCGACTGCGAGCAGCGACAGCGGCAGCGGATCCGGATCTGGTTCGACGGCGAGCAGCGCCAGCAGTTCGGGTTCGGGTTCGACGGCGAGCGGCAGCGGCTCCGGCTCGACGGGCTAGCGCCGGCGGCTCACGGCGACGATCGCTGCGCCGACCACGACCGCCCCGGCCACCCACGCCAGACCGCGCTGCAGCCGCGCCGCCGTAGGCTTCAGTTCGTCGCCGAGCTCGGTCACCACGCTGTGCACCGCCGATCTCGACAGCGTCTGCAGCTCCGGCGCGTGCAGTTGAAGGCCCCGCACCACGCCGGTCACCATCGCCGTGGCCGCGCGCTCGCCCGCTTGCATTCGCCCTTGGCGCCTGTCGCGGAGGCTCTGCGCCTCTTCTTCGCGCTGTCGAACCCCGCTGTGGATCAAGCGGATCAGATCCTCGATGAGGGCCTCGACACGAGGAAGCGAGCGCTTCAGCTCCGAGACGCCGCCCGCCACGGCGCCCTGGGCCGCCTTGCGTCCGAGCTCTTCGGCGAGCGCGCCGGGCCCCTCTGCCGCGTCGCTGGCGAATCGACCGAGCGCACGAACCGACGCCGAGAGCAGCGCGTGCAGCTCGTCGTCAGAGAGGGCCTCCAGTTCGTCGGCCGCTCCCTGCACCGCGCCGCTCGCCAGCCCAGCCGCCGCCCGCTTCTCCAGCGCGAGCGCCGCCCGGCGCAGGCGCGAGGTCAGCCTTCCTTCATCGTCGGCGCGCATCCCCCGCAACATCCGCATCCACGCAGCCGTCGAGAAGGCCCGCTCGCCCGCGGAGCGCGCGACCCGTCGATCGAATGCGTCGGATTTTGTTGACGCGTCGGATTTATCCGACATATTGTGCTCGCATGCGCGACGTCGACGTCTTTGCCGCGCTGGCCAATCCCGTGCGGCGCGAGATCCTGAAGAAGCTGCGGCGCGGGCCCCGGGGCGTGAGCGATCTGGCGAGCGGCTTCTCCCTTGGGCGGCCGGCCGTCTCCGAGCACCTCCAGGTGCTGCGCAAGGCGCGCCTCATCCGCGAGGAGCCGCGCGGCCGCGAGCGCTACTACCACCTCGATCCCCGGCCGCTGGCCGAGGTCACCACCTGGCTCGAGGCGTTCTCCCGCTACTGGGAGGACCGCCTCGACGCCCTCGATGAGCTCCTCGATCGCGAAGCTGGAGAACGTCGATGACCGACACCCCGAAGATCCAGGTGGACCGCCTGTTCACGCACCCACCCGCGGCCGTGTGGCGCGCGCTCACGTCGCCGGAGCTGATCGCGCGCTGGTGGGCGCCGGGCGACGTGCGCGCCGAGCTCGGCCACCGCTTCACCCTCGACATGGGCCCGTGGGGCGTGCAGGCCTGCGAGGTGACGGCCGTCGAGCCGGAGCGGCTGCTCCAGTACAAGTACGCCATCGGCGTGCTGGACACGCTCATCACCTGGCGGCTCGCGCCCGAGGGAAAAGGCACGCGGCTCACGCTGGTGCACGAGGGCTTCAAGCTGGACACGCCGATGGGCAAGCGCGCCTTCGAGGGCATGAAGCCGGGATGGCCGGGCGTGGTGGGCGCGATCGAGCGCGTGCTGAACGGCTGATCCGCTAGGCGGGCCGTGTGTCGCCCCTGGGATCGGTCTGATCCGGCGCCACCAGCTCCTGCCAGAGGCTCCGCGGCCCCACCGGCGCCACGCCGATCTCGAGGGGCTGCACCGGCGCGGACCGGAAGGTGCCGAAGACGCGATCCCAGAGCACCGTGTGGCAGCCAAAGTTCGACTTGCTCTCGCTCACCACCGCCGAGTGGTGCACCTGGTGGTAGCCGGGGAAGTTGATCACCCAGCCGAGCACGCCCTCGGACACGCGGATGTTCGCGTGCGCGAGGATGCTCAGCACGCTGCCCAGATACACGACCGCGTTCACTTCCTCGAGCCCGGCGCCGAGCAGCAACAGCGGCGTGCTCCGCGCAATATGAAAGAAAAGGTTATCGACCGGGTGGGTGCGGATGGCCTTGATGCCCGTGAGCTCGGTGATCACGTGGTGGGTGCTGTGAAAGCGCCACAGCAGCCGGAAGTGGTGCGCCGCCCGGTGCATCCAGTACGACATCAGCTCCACCAGCAAGAACGCGAGCGCCACCCGGAGCCCCAGCGGCAGCGCGGTGGGCCAGAGCGTCGGCCGGTCGTAGCCGAAGCCGTGCGCGAGCAGCGCCTCCTGGATCCGCCCGAAGCCGAAGGAGATGAGCAGCGCGCTGCCGAGCGTCACGAAGGTCAGGTAGAAGAGGTCGCGGCCGAAGCGCGAGATGGCGCGCGGCGCGTCGGCGGCGAGGTTGTAGTTCCACGCCGGGTTCGCCGGGAACAGCTGCTCCACGATCCAGATCAGCGCGATCGACGCGAGCAGCGCCGCGGTGGTGAAGCCCAGCCCCAGCTTCGACGCGGTGAGCGCCCGCTCCAGCCCCGCGCGCGCCGCCCACCCGCCAATGGCGAGCGCGAGCAGCAGGGGCACGAACGCGTGCCGGAAGATCGCGTGCCCCAGGCCCTGCGGACGTTCCATGAAGCGCTCGACGGCTACGGCACGGTGAAGGTGAAGACCTTGCCGCTGGGGCAGCTGTTGGCCGACGCGCACGTGTCCTGGTCCGACGCGAGCAGCGTGCCGCAGTGCTCGGTGACCACGCCGTTCACCCGTACCTGCACCGCGAAGTTGAACGAGGTCGAGGCGTCGCAGTGCTCGTACTCGTCCACGATGACGGAGTACGTCCCGGAGGGCACGCCGCTGCTCGGGCAGATCACGTTCTCGATGTTGATCCCGTCGGTTTGGCAGCCGGCGTTGCTGTCGCGATCGAGCGAGCCCGAGGCGGAGCACTGGCTGGTGCCCGTCGGCCGATTCGTGTTCCCGTACCAGATGGCGCAGCCGTTGGGCTCCACCACGTGCACGTCGAGATCCTCGAGGGCGTCCCAGCTCAAGGTCACCTGCACCTCGCCCGCTGCGCCGTTGAGAACGCACGCGTTGTTCACGCAGGTGTAGCCGGTGGCGCACGCGCCGTTGTTGCACGGGCCGTTGGTCTGACCATCGAGGATGTCCGGCACGTTGCTGGGGCAGGTGCCGCCGGTGGTGGTCCCCGTGCCGCTGGTGCCCGTGGTGCTGGTCGCGCTCGTGCCCGTGGTGCTCGACGACGAGGTGCCCGTGGTGCTCGTCGCGCTGCTCGACGACGTGCCCGTGGTGGTCGTGCTGCTCGACGACGACGCGCCCGTGGTGGACGAGGCGCTGATCGAGCCCGACGTGCCGCCGGTCCCCGTCGTCGACGCGGCGGCGCTGCTCCCGCCGGTGCTCGAGACCGTGTTGGCCGAGCCCTCGGTGGTGCCGGTGCTGGAGGCGGTGCTGCTCGAGCCCTGGGTGGTGGAGCTGGTGCCGGTGGAGCCCGTCGAGGTGCCGCAGTTGGTGCACGTCGTGCCGCTGCTGGCGCCCGTGCCGCTGTTGTTCCCGCTGCCGGTGCCGGTGCCGTTCCCGTTACCGCCCACGAACGAGCAGGTGCCGAGCACGCATTCCTGGGCGGCGACGCAGGTCTCGCACGCCGCGCCGTTGACGCCGCAGTGGGCCACGGACGCGCCCTGGCAGACGCCGGCCGCATCGCAGCAGCCCGCGCAGTTGCTGGCGCTGCAGCTCGAGCCGCAGCCGCTCAGGAGCCAAGCGGAGAACACGCCCGCGAGGGCGAGACCAATGATCCGTGCGTTCATCGAATCCTCGGGATGCGCTCTCGCCAGCGGACCGGCCGGGCCGCGACGGGGAACGCGCAACCAACGTACCACGGGCTGTCCTCGGAGCCATGCAAGCGAGCCGGCAGCCTTGCCGAACGCACAGCCGGCCCGTAGAACACGGCCCTTCGCGAGGTCCAAATGGCCAGCTTCAAGCGGGTGATGGTCGCCAACCGGGGAGAGATCGCCGTGCGCGTGATGCGCACGCTGCGCGAGATGGGGATCTCCCCGTGCGCCGTCTACTCCGAGGCCGACCGCGAGGCGCTCCACGTGCGCACCGCCGACGCCGCCACCCTCATCGGCCCGCCGCCCTCGCGCGAGAGCTACCTGGTGATCGAGAAGATCATCGCCGCGGCCAAGGCCATGCGCGCCGACGCCATCCACCCCGGCTACGGCTTCCTCTCCGAGAACCCCAAGTTCGTGAAGGCCTGCGAGGCCGCGGGCATCGTCTTCATCGGCCCGCCCGCGAGCGCCATGGACGCCATGGGCGAGAAAACGCGCGCCCGCGGCAACATGATGAAGGCCGGCGTGCCCGTGGTGCCCGGCAGCGAGGGCCCCATCGCCGACGAGGGCGAGGCCCACGCCTTCGCCAAGAAGATCGGCTACCCGGTGATGCTCAAGGCGGCGGCAGGCGGCGGCGGCAAGGGCATGCGCAAGTGCGAGCGCGACGAGGACTTCCTCAACTTCTGGCGCGCGGCACAGCGCGAGGCCACCAGCGCCTTCGGCGACGGCCGCGTGTACATCGAGAAGTTCCTGGAGAAGCCGCGCCACGTGGAGCTGCAGGTCTTCGCCGACACGTTCGGGACCACGATCCACCTCGGCGAGCGCGAGTGCAGCGTGCAGCGCCGGCACCAGAAGGTGATCGAGGAGACGCCGAGCCCCATCCTGGATCCGCAGATGCGCGCCGCCATGGGCGAGGTCGCCTGCACGGCCGCGCGCGCGGTGGGCTACGTGGGCGCGGGCACCGTGGAGTTCCTCGTCGACGCGCACAAGAAGTTCTACTTCCTGGAGATGAACACGCGCTTGCAGGTCGAGCACCCGGTGACGGAGTGGGTGACCGGGCAGGATCTCGTCCGCTGGCAGGTGCACGTCGCCCAGGGCGGCAAGCTCCCCTTCGACAAGCCGCTCCTGCAGCGCGGCCACGCCATCGAGGCCCGCATCTACGCCGAGGACCCGGCCCAGAACTTCATGCCCAGCCCCGGCCTGCTGCGCTCGATCCGCGTCCCGAGCGGCCCCGGCATCCGCGACGACTCGGGCGTGTACCCGGGCTACACCGTGCCCATGTTCTACGACCCGATGATCAGCAAGCTCAGCGTCTGGGCGAACACGCGCGAGGAGGCCATCGCCAAGCTCAAGCGCGCGCTCGGCGAGTACGTGGTCAAGGGCATCACCACCAACATCCGCTACCTGAAGCGCATCCTGGAGCACAAAGAGTTCGTCTCCGGCGACTACGACACCGGCTTCCTCGAGCGCGCCAAGGCGGATCTGCTGCGTCCGCCCGATGCGTCGCTCGCGCCCGTGGCCCTCATGGCCGCCGCGCTGCACGCGCACGAGCGCGACAAGAAGCTCGCGCAGGAGCAGGTCTTCTCGCGCGGCAGCGCCGACTCGCGGTGGAAGCAGCAGGGCCGCGCCAGCGCGCTCCGCCGCCCGCTCTCCTGAGGATCACCATGCGCTACTTCGCGACCATCACTGGCGAGAAGAACCCCAAGGCCATCGACGTGGAGCCCCTGCCCGGCGGCCGCTACGCGGTCACGCTCGACGGCACCCGCCACGAGCTCGACGTCATCCACCCCGAGCCGGGCGTGGTCTCGCTCTTCATCGACGGCGAGAGCTACGCCATCGACATCGAGGACGCGCAGGACAACGTCCTCGTGCAGGTGCGCGACGAGATCTTCAACGTCGACGTGGCCGACGAGCGCAAGCTGCGCATGCGCCAGGCCAACCGCGCCGCCACCGCCGAGGGCAAGCAGCTGGTGAAGGCGCCCATGCCCGGCAAGGTCGTTAAGATTTTGGTTAAGATCGGCGACGAGGTGGCGCAGGGGGCAGGGCTGGTGGTCGTCGAGGCCATGAAGATGGAGAACGAGCTCAAGAGCCCCAAGGCCGGGAAAGTGACCGAGCTGCTGGTTAAGGAAGGGCAGGCAGTCGAGGGCGGCGCGCCGCTGGCCACCGTCGAGTAACCCGCTGCCGGCCGAGGCGCCGATGACCGAACTCCCGCTCCACGCGTTGCACCAGGCCGAGGGCGCCGCTTTCGCCGAGCGCAACGGCCGCGAAGTGCTCGTCACCCAGGGCGCGTCCGCGGATGCCTTCTGGGCCCTCAAGCGCACGGCTGCCTTGCAGGACCGAACCGGTCGCGGGCTGCTCAAGCTCACCGGACCGGATCGCGAAGAGTTCTTGCACGGCCAGACGACGAACGACGTCGAGGGCCTCGCGGTCGGCCACGGCAACGGCGCCGCGCTGCTCACCGCCAGGGGCAAGATGCTGGGCGAGGTGCGGGTGCTCAAGCGCGCCGAAGATCTCCTCGTCGAGACCGAGCTCGGCTTCGCGGGCGCGGTGAAGCAAGCGCTGGAGCGCAACTGCATCTCGGAAGAGGTCGAGTTCGCGGATCTCACCGCCGACTACGGGCAGCTCGGGCTCTACGGTCCCGAGGCGCACGCCATCCTCACCGCCGCCCTCGACGCGCCAGCCCCCGGCGTGACCGAGCACGAGCACCAGACCATCGTCCTCGCGGGTGCCGAGGTGATCGCCATTGGCGCCTGGGGCCCGGGGGCCCCCGGCTACGATCTGCTGGTGCCCGTGGCCGCGCTCGAGCACGTGTGGAAGGCGCTGCGGGCCGCGGGCCAGGCGAAGAACCTGGTGGTCCTCGGCGAGGAGGCCTACGAGCTCGCGCGCGTGGAGGCCGGCCTGCCCCGCTACGGCGTGGACATGACCGAGGAGACCAATCCCCTCGAGGCCAACCTCGAGCGCGACATCTCCTACAAGAAGGGCTGCTACGTCGGTCAGGAGGTCATCGCCAAGGCCACCTTCCGCGGGCACGTGAACAAGAAGCTGGCCCGGCTCTCGTTCGCGGCCGAGCTGCCCGCGCCCGGCGTGGAGCTGCAGCTCGACGGCCGCGTCGTCGGGAAGGTCACCAGCGCCGCGCAGCTGCCCGACGGTCGCAAGCTCGGCCTCGGCTACGTGAAGCGCGACCTGGCCAAGGCCGGCGTGGCCCTGACGGTCGCGGGCGGCGGCGTGGCCGAGACGCTGGGCCTGGCTCAGCCCGTCGAGCTCCAGCGGCCATGATCCTCATCGTCGGCGCGAATCTGATGTTCGCCTCCAAGATCCTGGAGACCGCGCGCGCGCTCGGGCTCTCGGCAGCTCAGGCTGCGCCGGACTCCGCCGAGCTCGGCAACGCCAAGCTGGTGCTGCTCGATCTGGAGAAGCTCGGCGCCGACGGCGTGCGCGCCCTGCGCGAGCGCACCAAGGCGCGCCTCGTGGGCTACGCGAGCCACGTGGCCGACGACGCCCTCTCGGCGGCGCGCGCAGCCGGCTGCGACGAGGTCCTCACCCGCGGACAATTCTCCGCTCGCTTACCGCAGCTGCTCTCCGGAGCCACCGCGTGAAGCCCGGCTACCCCGACCAGCTTCTGACACGCGCGGGCGAGGCCTTCCACCACCTCCACCTCCTCCGCGACGCGGATTCGCACACCGGCGTGCTGGGGGTGGCCGCGATTGGCGTGTTCTCGCTGTCGGTGGGGCTGATCCTGGCGAGCCGGATCTTCGCGCAGGTGAGCACGGGCGTGCTGGTAAGCCTGGCGCTGGTGATGGTGGGCGTGCCCGTGCTCTTCGACGCCATCCGCTTCCAAATCGGGCCCGTACCGCCCGTGGGACAGCTCGCGCTCATCCTGGCGCCCGCAGGGATCGTGGTCTACGTGGCCAAGGCGATGCTCGACACCGGCACGCCGCGCGCCCTGGGCGTGATGGCCGTTGGCTCGTTCTTCGGCGGGCTCATCGCGACGCTCTTGGCGCTCGCGGTGCAGCTCAGCGACGCGATTTAGTTAACGCTTTGGTTAACGTTCGCGACGCAGCCACGGCCACCTCGGGTGCGTGTGCGGCGCGCTTGGGGAGCTGGCCCACCGGGCGCAGCGAGCGGATGCGATCGAGCCGGAACTGCTTCTCCCGCTTGTCGCGGTGGCAATAGGCGATGAGGTAGCTCGCCGGGCCGATGCGCGTGAGCCCCTTGGGCGTCACCGGGCGCGGCAGCTCGCCCTGGGTGCCGCCGTCGTACTCGATGTTCACGCGGTGCCCCAGCTCGATGAGCTCGGGCAGGCTGCTGAGCGTGCGCGGGAGCTGCACTGCGCCCACCGCGCACATCGAGAGCGGGAACGGCGACGCGGCCTTGGCCAGCGTGCGCCAGTCGGTCGCGCGCGCCCGCTGCGAGAGCGCCAGGAACACGCCCATGGCCGTATTGGCGTCGAGCGCGGCCCGGTGCGCGCCCTTGGGCCGCAGGTGGAAGTAGCGCGCGACCGTCGTCAGCCGGAAGTCGCGCAGCCGCAGCACCGAGCGCGCCCAATCCAGCGTGTCGATCATCTGCAGCTCGGGCAGCTTGTTGCGCCCGCGCTCGAGCTCGGCGGCCACGAAGCTGCCGTCGAAGAGCGCGTTGTGGGCCACCAGCACGGCGCCGTCCACGAACTCCAGGAAGCGCTCGATGACCTCACTGGCCGGCGCGGCGTGCGCGACCATGGCGTCGGTGATGCCGGTGATCTCGGTGACCTCGGAGGGAATGGGGTGGCCGGGCGAGCAGAGTTCCTCGAAGCGCGCCTCCACGGTCCCGTCGATCCGGAACGCCACCCCCGCGATCTCCGTGAGCCGACAACCCTCGGGGGAGAGCCCCGTGGTCTCGACGTCGAACGCAACGAAACGCTCCCTCACCACAGCCCTCCCGAGCCGCGGTCACTCTAGAGGCCCCCTCTGACATCGCCCGCGATCCCGGCCGATCTCGCCGCGCGTTGATCGCGTGAGCGCCGTGAGCCTTGGTTTTCGCGGGGTTGCGGGGTGGTTCTGATCGCGCCGCCGAGCGCGACTTCAGATCAGCGA
This sequence comes from Deltaproteobacteria bacterium, assembly GCA_018266075.1. Classification (GTDB taxonomy): domain Bacteria; phylum Myxococcota; class Myxococcia; order Myxococcales; family SZAS-1; genus SZAS-1. Next base: position 11,576 of record JAFEBB010000074.1, read on the forward strand.
TCCGATCGCGATCTTTTCGGCGGTCAGGGCGCGAGGAATGCGCGCACCGCGGCCTCGTTGCGGGCGCGGTTGGCGATGCACACGTCCATGGCGTCGAGCATGTTCTCGAGCGTCATCGGCCCGCCGTCGATCTTCTTCACCCGCTCGCGGAAGAACCCGTCGGCCTGGGTGCGGCGCGCGGCGTTGCAGGCCATGCCGCCGAGCGCGATGAGGCCCTGCACCTCGTCGTCGCGCATGCGCGGGCGCCAGGTGTCGAAGCCCTGCTGCAGCGCGGTCCAGGCGAGCTCGCGCGTCTCGCGGGTGGTCGCCACGGCCCAGCCCGCGCTCAGCGACTCGCGCAGATCGAACGCCGGAATCTGCGCCAGCGCGCGCTGCGCCAGCGCGGCTTGCTTGAACGAGCCCAGGGCCATGAAGAGCCGCGAGCGATCGCGCCGCTCGAGCTCGGGCTTCTGCAGCGTGGACAGGATTCGCGCGAAGAGCGCAGCGTCGCCGTGGCGCGCGGCCACGCGGAGCAGCACGTCGACGAGGTCGTCGTTCACGCCGCTCCGGGTGCGGATCCAGCCGTCGGCCAGCTTCTGCGCCTCGGACACGAGTTGGGGATCTTCGCCGACGGCTGCCGCCAACCCGACGATCATCGGCCGCAAGAGCGCATCGTCGGTGCTCTCGCCGGCGCGCGGCGTCCAGCCCAGGGCACGCGCGCGCGGCGCGTAGGTCTTCTCCACGAACGCGGCGTAGCGCGCGTAGTGCGCGTCATCGAGCTCGGTCGGATTGAGCTCACCGAGGATGTCCAGCGAGGCAGAGATCGCGTGGCGCTCGCCCGTCGCGGCCAGCGGCGTCACCAGCGCGAGCGCATCGGCGAGGCCCAGTCGGCCCGCGCGAACCTGCGCGACGGTGTCATCGGCGAGCTGCGCCCGCTCGGCGGGGTCGAGGTGCGGCAAGAGCTTCTGCGCCGCCGCGGCCGGCAGCGCCGAGCGGTAGTAGCCGAGCGCGCCTGCATTGGGCACGAGCCAGGCAGGACAGCTCGCGAGTGGCACCTCGGCGTGCGCGCTCTCGAGCAGCGTGCAGTTGCGGCCGGCTTCGGTCCGCCAGCAGACGGGGATCTTCCAGAGCGCGTCGGGAACGTTCTGACCCAGCGGCTTGTCACGCGTCTGATCGAGCACGAGCTTCGGCGAGACTTCGCAATGCACCTCCGCGTGCACCACGGGGATGCCCGGCTGCGCGAGGAACGTCTTGAACGCGTCGGCCACTCGCGGCGAGAGCGACTCGGACATCTTCGACAGAAAATCTCCGGCGGTCGCATTTCCCCACGCGTGCGCCGCGAGGTAGCTGCGGATGAAGGCGCGCCAGCGATCCTCGCCGACCCACTCCTCGAACATGCGCAGCACCGAGCTGCCCTTCATGTACGTGAGCTCGCCGTCGAAGGCGCTCTCGATGGCGACCTTGGTGTCCACGGGCTGCTGGATCGACTTCGCCGACGCGAGGCCGTCCTTGTCGCGCGCGCCCTCGGTCTCGACGAGGCGGTCGGTCATGAAGTTCCAGCTCGGATCGAACGTGGACGTCAGCTTGGCGTCGAGCCACTCGCCGAGCGCCTCGTTGAGCCAGGTGTCGTCCCACCAGCCCATGGTGACGTAGTCGCCGAACCAGTAGTGCCCGAGCTCGTGCCCACCGATGTTCACGTAGAACTGCTGCCGCGCGACGGTGAGGTCCTCGGGCTTGATGAGGGCGAGCGTCTGTCCCACGGCCACCAGCCCCGGGTGCTCCATCGTTCCCCAGTAGCGCGGCACCACGAGCACATCGAGCTTCTCGTACGGGTACGGCATCCCGAAGTAGTCCTCGAGAATGCCGATGACCCTGGGCGTGGCCTGGAGCGCGTACTTCGCCTCGCCCGAGCGCCCGCGCGGCACGGCCACGCGGAACGGCGTCTTGAAGTGACCGGCGGTTCCGCCGTCGAGCAGCTCGAACGGCCCCACGCCGAAGGCCACGAGGTAGCTCGGCATCGGCTTCGACGCCGCGAACTGCACGGTCTTCGTTCCATCGCCCTCGTCGTGCTCGCCGGTCGACGGCGAGTTCGCGAGCGCCACGTCGTCCTTCGGCACGCGCAGCGCGAGCGTCCAGGGGATCTTGAAGCCAGGCTCATCGAAGCATGGGAACGCACGCCGCGCGTCGATGGCTTCGAAGAAGGTGAACAGGTACGCGTCCTGGCCTTCGTCGCCGCGGTAGACGCCGCGGCTGCGCTCCTTGTCCACCTTGCCGGTGAAGTCGAGCTGCAGCGTCACCGCGCCGGGGCCGATTGGGCTGCTCGGCGCGATCCCGACGTAGTCCTCGTCACCGGGCACGACCTTCGCGGGCTGGCCGCCGAGCGTGGCGCTGGTGACCGTGAGATCGGTGGCGTTGATCCAAACGATCGACTCCGCGCGCGCGAGCTCGAGCGCGTAGGTCGCCGTTCCCGACGTGGTGTCCTTCTTGGGATCGAGCCGCAGCGCGAGCACGGCCGACTTCGGCTTCACGTTCTGCGAGAGCCGCAAGCTGGGCTTCGGCGCGTTCTCGACGTCGGCGGTGGGCGCGGGCGCGCGGGTGGCGCACGCCGAGACGGCCAGCAGCAAGGCGATCGACGCTCGGTTCAAGTCGCAGCTCCCGAAGAGAGGCCGCGACTCTAGCGCGCGGTCAGATCTGGATCTTCGGCTTCTCGGGATGCGGCCGGTAGAGCAGCAGCGTGCGCCCGAGGACCTGCACCAGCTCGCTCTTTGTCTTCTCCGCGAGCAGCTCGCCGATCTCGTCGCGCTCGCCGGAAGCGCCCTCGCCGATCTTCACCTTGATGAGCTCGTGGGCGACCAGCTGCTCGTCGACGGCGGCGATCACGCCCTCGGTGACGTCGTCCTGGCCGACCTGGACCACGGGCTTGAGGTGATGACCGATGGCGCGGAGCGCGCGTCGCTGCTTGCCGGTGAGGGACATGGGCGCACCCTTACCACCCGAAGCGCGCGGCGCCTACTTCATGTAGCGCAGCTCGCGCTCGGCCTCGGCGTTCTTGGGATCGAGCTCGATCGCCTTCGTCAGCCACTTCGTCGCGTTCGCGTTGTCGCCGAGCAGCTTGTACATCTGCCCCGCGAACTGCGCGGCCGGCGAGCAGCGCGGCAAGAGCTTGAGCGCCTTCTCGATGCCCTGCATGGCCGGCCCGAGCGCGGCCTTCTTGTCCGGCGCGGCCATGAACTCGGTGAAGGCCAGCCAGGCGTGGAACTCGGCCTCGGTGTCGTTGAGCTGGATGGCCTGCTTGAACATGGCCACCGCCTCGACGTACTTGCGCGCCTTGGCGGTGATGCAGGCCTTGGTGAAGAGCTCCTCGGCCTGGAAGATGCGCGCCATGTCGACCTTCTCGTCGCCGCCGCTCTCCAGCTCCTCGAGGTAGGTCTTCTTCGTGCCCTCGTCGGAGAGCATGGTGTTCGCGTCGTTGATGCGCGCGAAGATCTTCTCGCGCAGCGGGCGAACCTGGGGATCTGCGTCGGCGGGCGTGGTGTCCGGGTGGAAGGACTTCACCAATTGGAGGTACGCCATCTTCACCTGGCTGGCGTTGGCGTCCTTCTTCAGCCCCAGCACCTCGAAGTGGTTCGCCTTCTCGATCTTCACGATCGCCGCCTGCAGCGCGGCCGGTTCGGTGCTGGCCACGCCCGAGAGCGGCCCCGTGCCCTGCGCCGGCGGCGCAGCCGGCTTCGCGGCGACCACCGCTGGCGGCGGCCTCGGGACACCCGCGGGCGCAACCGTCGGCGGCGGACGCGGCGCAGCGGCCGGCGTGGGCGGCGCAGCAGGCTTCGGTGCCGGCGCGGGCTCCGGCGGCGCGGCCTTCTGGCTCTCGGGCCGCGCCAGCTTCACGTTGGTGGCGAAGCCCGCGAGCTCCAGCTCCCCGAGCACATAGCCCACACGCGCCACCAGATCCGCGTCGCCCATGGCGTCGGCCAGCTGGGCCAGGCTGCGCACGCCGTCGAAGGCCGCGGCCACGCGCGCTTCCTGCGCGTTGAGCGCCAGCTCCTCCTGCGTGACCAGGTTGCCGCTCTTCATCACCGGCGAGTCGAGCTTGTCACCCAGCCGGCGGCGGTATTCGTCGCCCTTGAGGGTGCGCGCGGCTTGAATCAGGAGCGCCCACTTGTTGCCCAGGGCCTGCGCGGTCGGCGGCGCGGGCGCAGAGGGATCGAAGGTGTAGTTGCCCTCGTTGAGCTCGAAGAGCTTGCGAAGCAGGCCCACGCTGTGGCCGGTGAGCGCGGACACGAACTCGCCCGGGTTGGTGACCAGCCCGAGCGCGAACGCGGCGCCCACGGCGTCGTTGCCGAACTGCGGCGCGCTCGACTCGGCCTTGGCCACGGCGTCGGCGGTGAGCAGGCCCTTCTCGCCCATGTACTGCAGCACCGAGTCCTGCGGGGCGCTGGAGCGCACCTGGTGGGGCACGCCCTTCTTGAGCGAGAGGTCGTAGGTCACGCCGCCCGCGGTGACGCTGAGCTGGCCCGCCACGTTGGCGGCCGCCAGCCGGTAGTAGATGCGGAAGATGCTCTCGGCGCCGATGGTGCCGGTGGTGACGGGCGAGTCGGCGGAGGCGACGGGCTTCGCGTCCACGAGCGGCGGCGCGTCGACGACCGGCGTGGCATCCACGATCGGCGTCGCGTCCACGATCGGCGGGGCCGCTGGCCTCTGCGCGCTGGGCTGCGAGGCAGGTTTTGCCGGAGCCACCGTCGGCGGGCCCACGGTGGGGGGCGGTCGGGCGGCGGGCGTCGCCCCCGAACCCGGTCGCGCGCCCGGGACCACGCGGTTCATCACCGGCGGCGCGCGGCCGCGGTCGATACCGGGGATCGGCCTTCCGCCGGGCGTGACCACCGGCGCTGGGGGCTCCAGGCCAGGCAACGGCTCGGTCGAGCCCCAGAGCTCTTCGGGGAAGGCCTCGCGCGCGTCGGGGAAGCGGCCCGGATCTGCGAAGCGCTGGCCGTCGGCGGAGATCTGGCACTTGCCCTGGATCACCTTGTTGGCGACGAACAGGTCGAGCGTGGAGATGGTGAGCGGCCCGTAGGTCTTGCCGTTCTCGCTGCGGACCCAGAACGTCCGGGGCTCGAGGTCTGCCATGGCGCCGCGAGCGTAGTACGAATGGTCCCCTGCTGCACGCGCGCTTGAGGCGCGGGGGAAGTTGCGCCTTGATGGGCCCGTGAAGCGGCTTCTTCGAGCTCTGGCGGTGCTCGCGCTGGCGGCGCTGCTCGCGCTGTTCACGCTGGATCTGCGGCAGACGCCGGTCGACACCGGTCCGAAGATCTCCTTCACCGCCGAAGGCCACGGGCCGCTGCTCGCGGGCGCGGGTCAGGCCGAGATCCACGTGCCGTATCCGGTGGTGCCCGCGGGCTACGGGCCGAAGGATCGACACGAGGTCACGAGCGCGGCGCAGCCGCAGATGGCGCGCGCGATTGCGCTGCAAGTGGGCGACGCGAAGCTCACGTTGGTGAGCGTGGATCTGCTGGAGATCGATTCGCAGCTGCTCGAGGACTTGAAGCCGCGCTTGCCAAAGGACGCGGGCGACGTTTGGGTCTGCGCCACGCACACGCACTCGGGGATGGGGAATTACGACCCGAACTTGCTCGCGCAGATTGCGGGCACGGGGCGGTTCAAGAGGGAGGCGAGAGAGGCGTTGCTGGATGCGATCGCGTCCGCCGTCTCCTTGAGCGCCGGAAGCCGCGCAGGGGCGAAAGCCCACGTTGACGAGTACGACTTTCTCGACAAGGTCCGAGATCGGAGCGCCAGCGACGACCCACCCGATGCCGTCCTCCGCGCGCTTGGCTTTCAGACGAGCTCTTCCGCAATCGGCCTCGTCGACCTGGCGGTGCATCCCACCACCTGGCCGCGGCCAGCCACCATGTTGAGCGCCGACTTGCCCGCGCTTTTCACGCGGAACAATCAGCGACCGGGCTATGCCTGGGCTGCTTTCTTCCAAGGCGCAGTGGGAAACGTCGCGGTGCGGGAGCCGCTGTCGCCCGAGGTCGCGACGCCCAGCCTCGGCGCGACTGGACGCCACCGCGAAATTCTGGTCGACGCTCTGGCAACGGCCGAGGTCGACGCGCCGCTGCCGTCCGTCGAGATTCATGCGGGACCAGGATCCGCACGCCGCGCAGCCTCCAACCTCGTCGATCACCTCGCCGCGCCGCACTGGGCGACGCTCTCCGTCGCGCACCTCGGCTCGCTCACGCTGATCGCCGTTCCCGGTGAGCCCACTGCCGCCGCAGGTCGCGCGCTTCGCGAAGCCGTGGGCGACAAGGACGCGCTCATCCTCGGCCTGTGCAACGGCTACGTCGGCTACATCGAGACGCCCGATCGGGTCGAAAAAGGCATCGGCGAGTCTCCCCGGCAGTACTACGACTCCAGCTTGCTCAGCCGCTTCACGAGCGCCGCCTCACTCGCCGGCCAATCCCTCGGGCTCCCAACCAGGAACCAGGAACCAGGAACCAGGAACTGACTGTCGTCAGCTGTTCTCGTTCCAGGGCGTCAGCGTGGCGCCGAGCGCGGCCGGCCGACTATGTTGTAGGGGTCGGCCGTCGAAAGGATCCGGATCCGTTTGAACGAAATCTTCGGCAACACGCTCGGCCTCAAGTCGAGCCACATGCAGCGCCTGCAGAACACCTATCGCCGCCGCGTGGGCACGGGTGAGGTCGTGACCGCCGAGCTGGCGCGTCACCTCACCGAGCTCAGCAAGGAGACCAAGCGCCAGGTGGGCGTGCTCATCAGCCGCAAGGGCGAGATCGAGCACGTGATCGTGGGCAACGCGCACAAGCTCGAGCTCCCCGACATCGGCCGCGCGCGCGCCGGCCAGGCCCGCCTCCGCGGCCTGCGCCTCGTGCACACCCACCTGCACGACGAGCCGCTGACGAAGGACGACCTCACCGACCTCGCGCTGCTGCGGCTGGACGTGGTGGCGGCGATCAACGTGCTCGACGACGGCCTGCCCGGCGCGCTCCACGTGGGCCACCTGGTTCCCGAGGGCGACGGCGGCTCGCTCTGGACGACCGAGACCTTCCGCGACGTCTACGGCGATCAGCCGCACGTGCCCGAGCTCTGCGCGTCGCTCGAGGACGAGTTCGCGCGCAAGGTCTCGGCCAAGCGCGTGCGCGGCCAGACCACGGCCATCCTCGTGAGCGTGGGCCTCGGCGACCGCTACTCCGCCGAGTGGAGCCAGAGCGAGCTCCGCGAGCTGGCGCGCACCGCGGGCCTCACCGTGCTCGACGAGGTGCTCCAGATGCGCCGCGAGGTGGATCCGCGCTACCTCATCGGCCGCGGCAAGCTCGACGACCTGGTGCTCCGCTCCATGCAGCTCATGGCGGACATGATCGTCTTCGACAAGAACCTCTCGCCCAGCCAGGCGCGCCACATCGCCGACGTGACGAGCTTGAAGATCCTCGACCGCACCCAGCTCATCCTCGACATCTTCGCGCAGCGCGCGCAGAGCGCCGAAGGCAAGCTGCAGGTCGAGCTGGCGCAGCTCAGGTACCTCTTGCCGCGGCTCGCAGGCAGCGACGACTCGCTCTCGCGCTTGGCCGGCGGCATCGGCGGACGCGGCCCCGGCGAGACCAAGCTGGAGATCGACCGCCGCCGCGTGCGCGAGCGCATCAACTCCCTCGAGCGCAAGATCGACCAGCTCGGCAACGACCGCGCGGTGCGCCGCAGCAAGCGCAACCGCGAGGGCCTGCCCATCATCTCCATCGTCGGCTACACCAACGCGGGCAAGAGCACCTTGCTCAACCGGCTCACCAAGAGCTCGGTGCTCGCCGAGAACGCGCTCTTCGCCACGCTGGATCCCACGAGCCGCCGGCTGCGCTTCCCGCGCGAGCGCGAGGTGATCATCACCGACACCGTGGGCTTCATCCGCGATCTGCCGCCGGATCTGGTGACCGCCTTCCGGGCCACCCTGGACGAGCTCGCCGACGCGGATCTGCTCCTGCACGTCATCGACGCCGCGGATCCGGATCAGCAGAACCAGACCCACGCCGTCGAGCGAATCCTGGGCGAGCTGAACTTGATGGAGAAGCCGCGCCTCAAGGTCTTCAACAAGGCCGACGCCCTCCCGCCGATGCAGGCCGAGAACCTGGCGCGCGTCTCCAACGGCGTGGCCATCTCCGCCACGAGCGGCGAGGGGCTCCAGGAGCTGCTGGCGCGGGCCGAGCGCGTGCTCTGGAGCGAGGGCAAGGTGGCGGAGCTCCCGCGCCCTGCTTCCGCTGCGCCTGAGGCCGAGCACGACGTGGCGTAGGCAGAACCTTCGACAAGTTGGTGCTACGCTGCAGGGCGAACCGCCCCCAGGAGATTCGCCGTGTGGCACTGGCTCCCGCTTCTCGGACCCCTCTTCGACGAGACCCCGGTCACCGAGGGCAACTACCAAGAGGCCGAGTGGTTCACGCCGCTCATGCAGATCAACGATCGCTTCGGCTTCATCCTCTGGCCCACACTGGGCCTGCTGGTGATCGGCGCGATCGTGATGGCCGTGCTCAAGAGCGCCACGCACAAGACCATCCCCGGCGAGGACCGGCTGCGCGTGAAGAAGGAGATCGTCCAGGAGCTGCGCCGCAAGCTGCACGGCCAGAGCCTGGAAGAGCTCTGCAAGCTGGTGGGCCACGCGCCCGGCCCGCTCACCGAGCTCGTGGACGAGATGGTCAAGGACGGGATGATCAAGCGCGACGTGAACTCCAAGGGCGCGCAGCTGTTCAAGCTCCCGGGAATGTAGTCGCGCTATATCGAGATATAGCTAAATCTGGTCGGCTCACTCGCGGGACGTGGGTCGTGGGCCGTGGGTCGTTCGGAGACGCCCGGCCTAGAACTCGGCCTTGAGATCGCGCGTCATCAGCTCGAAGACGGCCTGCTTTGCGGGCTTGTCCTCGTGGGCGATCTTGTAGACCTGCTCGCAGATGGGCAGCTCCACGCCGGTGCGCGCCGCCAGGTCGTGCGCGCTCACCGCCGTCTTCACGCCCTCGGCCACCTGGTTCATCTCGGCCACGATGTCCTTGAGCTTGCGGCCCTTGCCGAGCGCCATGCCCACGGTGCGGTTGCGCGAGAGCTCACCGGTGCAGGTGAGCACCAGGTCGCCCATGCCGGCCAAGCCGCTGAGGGTGAGCGGGTTGGCGCCCTTCTTCACCGCCACGCGGGTGATCTCCGCCAGGCCGCGGGTGATGAGCGCGGCGCGGGTGTTGTGGCCCAGGCCGAGGCCGTCGGCGGTGCCCGCGGCGATGGCGATGACGTTCTTCAGCGCGCCGCCGAGCTGAACACCGACCACGTCGCGCAGCGTGTAGGCGCGGAAGTACTCCGTGCCGAACGCCTTCTGCGCGGCCTGCGCCACCTTGTCCCAGTTGGCGGCGATGGTGACCGCCGTGGGCAGCTTCTGGACGATCTCCTTGGCGAACGACGGCCCGCTCAGCACGCCGATGTACGGGTGGTACGGCTCCGGCAGCGCCTCCTCGAGCACCTCGGTCATGGTCATCAAGGTGCCGTTCTCGATGCCCTTGGCCACCGAGATGATGGGCACGTGCAGCGGGATGTAGGGCGCCGCGTCCTTCATCACCGCGCGCGCGGTCTGGCTGGGCGTGGCGTGGACCACCAGCTCAGCCTTGTCGAGGGCCTCGGCGAGCACGCCGGTGGCGGTCAGCGTGGGCGCGAGCGTGAAGCCCGCCATGTAGCGCGTGTTCTCGTGCTTCTCGTTCACGTCCTTCACGAGCTCGGGCTCGCGCATCCAGACGCGGGTGTCGTAGCCCTTGCCCGCGAGCAGCTGGGCCATGGCCGTACCAAAGGAGCCGCCGCCGATGACGCACACGCGCATTGAACATTCCCCGGTGGGAGGTGCTTCAAACTACCCCCGAGTGCGCTTAGTTCGCGACTAGGATCGGGCTGGGGATTGGAAAGGCTGCAACATGCGCGCGGTGGTGATGAGCGGTCGCGGCGGGCCGGAGGTGCTGCGGCTCGACGAGGTCCCGGATCCAGTGGTCGGCCCCGGCCTGGTGCGGGTGCGGGTGCGCGCCGCGGGAATGAACCGCGCCGACCTGCTCCAGCGCATGGGCCAGTACGGCGCGCCGCCCGAGCGCGGGCCTGAAATCCCCGGGCTCGAGTTCGCGGGCGTCATCGACGCACTCGGCGAGGGCGTGAGCAGCCTGAAGATCGGCGACCGCGTCTTCGGCATCACCAGCGGCGGCGCGCAGGCGGAGCGCCTCGTGGTTCCCGAGCGCGGCGCGGTGAAGATCCCCGACGCGCTCGACGACGTGGCCGCCGGCGGCGTGCCCGAGGCCTTCGTCACCGCCCACGACGCGCTCTTCACCATCGGTCAGCTCCGGCCCGGCGAGCGGGTGCTGGTCCACGCGGTGGGCTCGGGCGTGGGCCTCGCCGCGCTGCAGCTGGCGAAGGTGGCGGGCGCGGTGGTGCTGGGCACCTCGCGCACGCCGGGCAAGCTGGAGCGCGCCGCCGAGCAGGGCCTCGACGTGGGCATCGACTCCAGCGAGGGCAAGTGGGCGGGCCGCATCCGCGCGACGACCTCGGGTCGCGGCGTGGACCTCATCGCCGACTTCCTCGGCGGCAGCGCGCTGGCCGAGAACCTGGCCTCGCTCGCCGAGCGCGGGCGGCTGGTGGTGATTGGCCTTCTCACCGGCGGGCACGCCGAGCTGGATCTGAACCAGGTCCTGGTGCGGCGGCTGCGCATCCAGGGCACGGTGCTGCGCGCGCGGCCGCTGGAGGAGAAGCTGATGGCGGTGCAGGCCTTCGCGCGCGAGGTGGTGCCGTTGCTGGCTGCGGGGCGCATCAAGCCGGTGGTGGATCGCGTCTATCCGGCGCAGGCGATTCAAGCCGCGCACATGGAGATGGCCGCGAACGAGAACTTCGGAAAGATCGTCCTCACCTTCTAGATGCGACGGCCGGCGGATCCGAAGATCCACCGGCCGCGCGACTTCACTCCGGGTGAAGACTACGGATACATGCAGTTCACCTGGATGACGCTCCCGCTGCAGTCGGTGGTGGCGGCGGTGTCGCTGCTGCCGCAGATCTGGGTGCCCACGCAGCCGCAGGTGGAGAGGTTGCCGCACGCCGAGGGGAACGGCACGCACTCGGGCGTGTTGCGCGCGCCGCCGTAGAACACGCAGACCTCATCCACGCCGCAGGTGTTCGCGCCGCAGTTGGGCGGCGTGCTCGGCTCGCAGACGCCGTAGCCGCCAGGGGCGCACAGGCACTCCGCGCCGGGCGGGCAGTCCGGGCACGTCTCGCAGTACTCGCCGGAGGGGCAGTCGCTGTCCTGAGTGCAGCCGCCGTTCGGCGCCACGCACTGGCCGCCCTGGCAGACCTGGCCGCTGGCGCAATCGGCGTCGCTGCGGCAGGTGGTGGGATCGGGCAGGCACACGCCCGAGTAGCCCGCGGCGCCGCCGCAGTTCGTGCCCGGGCCGCAGTTCATGTACGCGCAGTAGTCACCCGACGGGCAGTCGCTGTCGGTGTTGCAGCCGGAGGGCGCCACGCAGACGCCGAAGCAGCTGCAGACGCCGCCGTCGATCGTCGCGCAGTTGGGGCAGGCCTCGATCTGGCAGACCTGGCCGCCGGTGCAGTCGGCGTCGGTGGTGCAGGTGGTCTGCTTGGGCACGCACTGGCCGCTGGTGTCGCAGCAGGGCAGCTCCTCGCCGGGCGGAACCTGGTCGCAGGTGATCATCCCCGCCGGGCACGCGGAGAGCTCGCACTGCTCGCCGCTGCGGCAGTCGCTGTCGGCGGTGCAGCTCTCGGGGACGCACTGGTTCAGCGGCTGCGCGCACTCGCAGGTGGGATCGTTCGACGGGCAATCGCAGATGGCGCCCGGCTCGCAGCGCGAACCCGCGGGGCAGTCGCTGTCGCTCTGGCAGCCGCTCTGCGCGGGCTGGCAGGTGAGCACCTCGGCGCAGTCGCAGGCGTAGCCGGCGGGGCAGTTGCAGCCGGTGTTCGGATCCGGGAGGCACTGCTCGCCGGCGGCGCAGTCGGCGTCGCTCGAGCAGGTCTGCACGCAGGTGCAGACCGGGCAGCCGTCGGGGCCGGTGGTGGTGGTGCAGAAGTCGCTCGGGTCGCTCGGCGCGCAGGCGATCTGCGGGCAGACGGTCCTCGGCTCGCAGGTGCCCGTGTCGGGGCAGTTCAGCGAGTTGCAGAGCTCGATCTGGCAGTACTCATTGCTCGGGCAGTCGCTGTCGCTGGTGCAGCTCTGCGGCTGGCACTCGCAGGTGGCGCAGCCGTTTGCGTCGAGGACGGGCACGCAGCCGGTGGGCTGCATGGGGCACGCGTACGCGGGGCAGGTCAGCGCCTGGCAGTGATCGAAGCTCAGCACGCAGCCGTCGCCCGTGTAGATCGCCTGGCAGTCGCTGCGCGCGGTACACGCGGCTTCGTCGAGGCCGCCGCAAGGTCCTGGACCCGCGTCGCTGTCGCCCGTGGAGCCGGTCGTGCCGCTGGTGCCGCTCGTGGCGCCGGTGGTGCCGCTCGTGCCGCTGGAGCGACCGCTGCTGCCGCCGGTGGCGCCGCTGGTCCCGGGCGGAACCGGCGGAGGACCGCCGCAGCCGCGCGAGTCCGCGCCCATCAGGCCGACGAACGCGAAGCCAAGAAGGAGAAGTGAAGCTGACCGTGCCATGTGCCGCTCCGATTGCGTGGGTGCGGGCTGCCCTAGGCAACGCCCGTGCCCAGCGGACGCGAGGTCGTGCAAGTGCGCGAGAAACCGCGCGTCCGGGCCGGATCCGGCCGGATCCGAGCGGGCCGAACATCGGAAATTCGAGGCGTGCCCAGGTGGGATCTCAGAAGCCTGAGCGCAGATCTCTGCGGCCAAATCGCGGGTCGTGGGTCGTGGGTCGTGGGTCGTTCGGAGGCGCGCGGCTACGGCCAGTTCGACGACTTCGGCTGCTGCGGGACCACCTTTCCGGAAGCGCCGATCGCGCGATGCACCGTCTTGCCGGACTCCACGTGCACCGACTCTTCCTTCACCGCGCCCGACGGCAGCACCACCTTGAGATCATGCACGCCTGCAGTCAGCGACACGCTGAGTGAACCCGCGCCGTGCTGCTGCTTCTTGTCGATGAAGACGCGCGCGCCCCGCGGCGCGTCCACGCGCAGTGTGCCCGTGCCGTGCTCCGTTTGAGCGCTGAGCTGCAGCTCGTCGTTGATGTGTGCGGGCGCGACAGGTCCCGTGGGCCCGGTCGGCGCCGGCGCGACAGGCCGCGGCGCCAGCGGCGCAATCGGAGCATCGAGCGCGGCGAGCGGCGGACCACCCGCTGGCAGCGGCTCGAGCGCGACCTCGGCGGGCCCGGACGACCGACCCGCAGCGAGCCCCAGCAGCAGCGCCACCAGCGCCGCGAGCGGATACACGATCGGATTCAGGCCGCGCTCGGTGACCAGCTTGAAGCGCACGCGACGCTTCTTCGAACCGCGGCGCTCCGGCACCTCCGGCTTCGGATCGGGCGTGGACTCCGGTCGAGGCACCGATGCGCGCGGCGCCTCGGGCATGTGCCGCACCACCGGCACCGGCGGCTCGGGCGTGTGCTCGGGAGGCAGCGGCGGACGTTCCGGACGGAAGCCATCGCTCGGCCGCCGATCCGGATCCGGCAGCGGCGTGCGCGCGGAGTCCGTCGACGGATCCAGCGGCGAAGCGGCGAAGGCGGTCTCCTGCTGCGCGCGCTCGATGGGCGCCGGCGCCGGCACGGGCGCAGCTCGCGGCGGCGTCCGCGGCAACGGCAGCGACGTGCTGTCGGTGTTCGCCAGCGAGGTGCGCTCCGTGCTCGCCGGCTGCTCGGTGGGCGCGCTCGGGCGCTCGCGACGCGCGGGCTTCGCCTCGGGCTCCGGCTCGCCAAGCACCTCGCCCCCCGCGAGTGCGAGCATGGTGGTGAGGCTGGCCTCACCTGCCATCGCCTCGGCCAGGTGCGTGCCCAGGGCGCTCGAGAAGAGCCGCGCCACGTGCTCGGCGACATCGTCCGGGTTCGCGAGGCCGCCGATCTTCTCCAGCGCCGCGTGCATCTCCGCCGCGCTGCTGAAGCGCTGCTCGCGATCTTTCGCGAGCGCCTTGGCCATCACCGCGTCAAGCGCTGCGGGAAGCTCGGCGCGCAGCTCCGATGGCGGCTTGGGATCTTCGTCGCGGATCGCCTTGAGGACGTGGAACTCGCCCTGGCGGTCGAACGGCAGCGCGCCCGTGAGCAGTTGATAGAGGAGCACGCCCGTGGACCACAGGTCGGTGCGCGCATCGAGCTCGCCCACGCGCAGCTGCTCCGGCGACACGTACGCGAGCTGCCCGCGAACCACGCCGAAGCTGGTGTGCTCGCTGCGCTCCTGGTGCTTGGCGAGGCCGAAGCCGGTGAGCTTGATGCGGCCGTCGTAGCCCACGAGCACGTTGCGCGCGGACACGTCGCGGTGCACGAGCTGCAGGGGCGAGCCGTCGTCGCCCACCGCGGCGTGCGCGTGCTCCAGCGCCTCGAGCACCGTCACCACCAGCCGCAACGCGATGGGAATGGGCAGCTTTCCCTTCCGCTCCTTCTCGAGGAGCTTCTCCGCATCGACGCCGAAGAGGTGCTCGAAGACGGCGACGTAGGTGCCGCCGTCCTCGCCCACGTCGAGCACCTGGGCGATGGCCGGGTGCTGCAGCCGCGCGGTGGTGCGGGCCTCGTCGAGGAAGCCGCCCACGGTGGGCTTGTTCTTCGCGAGTGAAGGCGGCACCCGCTTCACCATCACCGCCTGCCGCGGCGAGCGGGTGGCGCCGAGGTAGACCTCGATGTGGCCCGCGTCGGCGAGCTTGCGGAACAGTTGGTATTTGCCCTGGAGCACCAGGGTCGACGCGGAGGTGGCCACCGGGGCCGATCGTTTGGCGTGGAGCGGCTGCCGTCAAGCGACCTGCCCCAGATGCGCTTGCGCTCGACGGGCGAACCGAGCAGACAAGTCGGCATGATCTCTCCCATCGACGGCGACCTCACCGGCAAGCCGGCCATCGTCACCGGCGCGAGCGCGGGCATCGGCCTGGAGACCGCGCGCGATCTGGCGAAGCTGGGCGCGGAGGTGGTGCTCGCGGTGCGCGACGTGAAGCGCGGCGAGGCGGCCAAGGCGAGCATCGAGAAGAGCGTGAAGGGCGCGAGGCTGCGCGTGATGCAGGTGGAGCTCTCGAGCCAGAAGTCGGTGCGCGCGTTCTGCGCGAAGGTTCTGAGCGAGACTCCGAAGCTTCACATTCTGGTTAACAACGCGGGCGTCTTCCCCCAGAAGCGCGAGCAGAGCGTGGACGGCATCGAGCTCACCTGGGCCACGAATGTGCTGGCCTACTTTCTGACCACAGAGCTCTTGCGGCCGCGCATCGCCGAGACAGGCGGACGAATCGTGAACGTCGCTTCGGGCTACGCGTTCGGCCTGGAGCTCGACGACGTGGAGTTCAAGCGGCGCGCCTGGAGCGGCAGCTCGGCCTACGCGCAGAGCAAGCAGGCCAACCGGATGTGGACCTGGGCGCTCGCGCGGCGGCTGCCGGAGAACGTCACCGCCAACGCGATGCACCCGGGAGCCGTTGATACCAATTTGTTGAGGAGCGGCTGGGGCGGTGGCGGGCGGCGTCCGGAGCACGGCGCGGACACGGTGAGCTGGCTCGCGGCTGCGCGCGAGGTCGAAGGCAAGACCGGCAAGTTCTGGATGGACCGCCACGAGCGCAAGTGCGAGTTCCGCGGCGAAGAGGATGAAGAGGCGCTCTGGGCGCTGTGCGCGAAGATGACGGGGCTGGGTTGATCAGCCGATCACTTCGATCACGTTCTTCCGCTCGCCATCGAGGATCTCGATGGGAATCACGCGAATGATGAGCTTGCCCGACGGCAACGGGTAGTCGCCGCGCTTCACGGGGATCGCGAGGATCGCCTTGCGGTCCTCGGGCGAGAACGCGATGCGCGCTTCGCCCTCGGCGCTCGTCGAGAGCTCGGTTTGCTTTGCCGCGGCCAGCATCACCACGCCTTCCGGCCCTGCGAGCCGCGTCTCGCGCCCGAACTCGAGCCGCCGGCGCACCACGCGACGAATGTCTTCGATCGTGTTCGCGGCCACGCCCAGCACGGCACCCGTGAGCTCGCGCTCGAAGCCGCCCTTGGTGGTGAACACCGCACCCATCGACGAGCCGTCGCGCGCCGCGCCTTCTTCGGCGATGCGCTTGAAGTCCTTGTCGGCGAGCCAGCTCGCACGGTCGAGCACGGTGAGCATGGCGGCGTCGCGCTTCGCCGCGGCGAGCAAGAACTTCTCGGAGTCCCAGTCGCGGATGGCGTCGTATTCGTTCTGCGTGAGCCCCACGAGCTGCACGAACTTAACCTTTCCGTTAACGGTGTTCATCTCCGGCAGCTGCGGATCCGCCACGAACGCCGCGGCCACCAACTCCGTCTTGCGCCCGAGCGCGATGGGGCCATTCAGCGTGGTGTAGTGCCCGGGCTCGAAGACGTTCCCCGTTCGAAACACGTAGCGCGCGAGGTTCTGCAGCATCGACATCACCCAGGTCGGCGGCTTGTCGTCGAAATCGGGATCCAACACGCGCACCGTCATCTCGAAGCCGAAGCCGCTCACGTTCGGATCTTCGGTTTCCTTGTCGTAGAGCTCGCTGAAGCCATAGGTGACGAAGTGCCAGTGCGCGCGGCCGCCGAAGGTGCTCCGGTACGCGCTGACGCCTTGCAAGAAGTCGTCGCCGCCGATCTCGGCGTGGAGCGATGGCGTCCAGTGCAGCGGTTGCACGTCGCCGTAGAGCTTTCGCAGCGCCGCGTCGATGGCATCCCAACCGGGAACCTTCGTGTCCTGGTCCATGGCGAGACTCTACGCCCACTGACATAGTTCGCGTCGTGAACCGCTTCCCGCTGCGCCTCTACCTCTTCGCCCTGCTCGGCTGGACGTTCGACTTCTACGACCTGGCGCTGCTCGGCTTCGTGAAGCAGCCCGTGGGCGAGACGCTGCACCTCACCACCAGCGCCGAGACGTGGATGCTGGGCATCGCGCTCGGGACCTCGGGTCTGGGCGGCATCGTCGCGGGCGCGCTCGCGGATCGCTTCGGCAAGCGCGATGTGCTCGCGGCCACCGTGCTGCTCTACTCCGCGGGCTCGCTCATCGCCGGGCTCGCGCCGAACTTCGTGGTCTTCGCGATCGGCCGCGGCATCGTGGGGCTCGGCGTCGGCGGCGAGTGGGCGACGGGGCACGGCATGCTGGCGGAAGCCGTCGAGGCGAAGTTCCGCGGGCGCGCGTCGGCGCTCTTGCAAGCGGGCGAGCCGCTGGGTGTGGCCATCGCCGCGTTCGCGGGCTACGTGCTGGTGCCGATCATCGGCTGGCGCATCGTGATGATGGGCTCGAGCGCCACGGCGATCCTGGCCTTCTTCATGCGGCAGTCGCTGCACCTGCCCAACACGCCCGGCGAGGCGTGGCCCGGGCCGGAGATCCTGCTCCAGGCCAAGGTGCTGCCGCGCATGGTGCTCGCGTGGGTCCTGGGCGTGCTCAAGCTGGGCACGTACTGGAGCTGCTACACCTGGCTCCCCACGTTCTTAACCACCCTGTTACACCAGAGCTTCAGCCGCTCGCTGGCGTGGACGCTCACCGCGCAGACCGGCCAGTTCCTGGGGATGCTGAGCTTCGGCCAGGTGTCGGACCGGCTGGGGCGGCGACCGGCATTCACGATCTACTCGCTGCTCACCGGCGCGGCGCTCACGCCGCTCGCGTTCGCGAGTGGGTTTCTCACTGCGCACCTGGCGCTCTTCTGGGTCTCCATGTTCGCGCTGGGCGTGGGCTCGGGCTGCACTGCGGGTTTCGGGGCGCTGCTCGCGGAGCTGTTTCCCAACGAGGTGCGCGGGCTGGCCATGGGCACCGTGTACAACTGCGCGCGCACGGCCCAGCTGGTGATGCCGCCGCTGGTGGCGACGATGGTCGGGCTCTACGGGCTCCAGGGCGGGCTCGGCGTGCCGCTGGCGCTGGCGCTTGGAACCGCGAGCTGGGTCTGGGTGCTCCCGGAGACGCGGGGCATCGCGCTCACCTCGCTCGCCGGCTCGGCCGATCCTGCGCCGCCGCCCTCGCCCGTCGACGCCTCCTGAACGGTTGCGCGCCGCCCGCGGCGACGGTAGGCACCGCGCATGTCCGCCCTCTCCGACCTGCTCGCCGCGCTCCGCGAAGAAGCGCTCTCGGGCATCTGGGCCAACGGCGTGAAGCTGGCGCGAGCGGGCGCGGTGTCGCTCGAGTCGCAGGAAGCCAACGAGCTCGTCTTCCGCGTGCGCGCGCCCGGGCGGCCGGTGCCCTGGACGTCGGTGCTGCACCCCGCCGACGGCGACTGGGAGTGCGACTGCCCTGGCAAGGTCGATCCGTGCGAGCACGTCGTCGCCGCCGCGATCGCTGCGCAGCAAGGCGAGAGCCAGGGCGCGCCGCTGCAGGCGACGGAGGCCACCTATTCGCGCGTGGGCTATCGCTTCAGCCGCGCGGACAACGGGCTCGCGCTCGCGCGAAGCATCGTCGCCGCGGACGGTTCGCAGACACCGCTCGAGGGCACGCTCGCAGGGCTGCTCGCCGATAGTTCGAAGTCGAAGCAATTACAGGTCGAGCAGCACGACCTCGTGGCCGATCGATTGCTCGAGCGCCCCACGCGCGGCCCGCTGCGGCCCGAGCAGCTCGCGCGAATTCTGGAGACGCTCGCGCCCGCGAAGCGCGTGTTCCTCGATGGGCAACCGATCGCCATCAACGAGGAGCCCGTGTATCCGCGGGCGATCGTCGAGGAGCGCGGGCCGGATCTCGCGCTCACGCTCGCGCGCGACCCGCGCGTCACGGAAGTTCTCGCCGCCGGCGCGGCGCTCTGCGGTGACGTCCTCGCGCGACTCGGCGAGACCGAGCTCACCGGCGATTGGCTCCAGAACCTGCCCAGCACGCGCGTCTTCAAACAGGCGCAGATCGGTGAGCTCTCCGCGCAGGTGCTCCCCGAGCTCGCCAAGCGCCTCGACGTGGAAGTGCGCACGCCGAAGGTCCCGCCGGTGGATCGCAAGCTCAAGCCGCGCGTGGTGCTCGAGCTCTCGCAGGTGGGCGCGCAGCTCTCGGTGCTGCCGCTGCTCGTCTACGGCGCGCCGCCGCACGCGCGCATCGACGAAGGCAAGCTCGTGTACCTGCGCGGCGCCGTGCCCTTGCGTGACACCACGGCCGAGGCGCGGCTCATCCACCAGCTCCGCGACGAGCTCAACATGGCGCCCGGACGCCGCGTGTTCGCCACCGGCCAGGACATGGTGCAGCTGGTGGAGAAGGTGCGGCACTGGCGCGGCGGGCTCGCAGGTGAAGCGTCGAAGATCCTCAGCCCGAATGTGAAGCTCGTGCCCGATCTGCAGATCCAATCGGATCCGAATGGATCAGTCGGCTTCGGGATGCGCTTCCAGGTCGTCGGCGGCGAGGGCGAAGTGAAGTCCGTCGACGCCGCGAGCGTGATCTCAGCGTGGCGCGACGGCCTTGGGCTGGTTCCGCTCGAAGGCGGCGGTTGGGCGCCGCTGCCGCAAGCGTTTCTCGATGCGAACGGCCAGCGCGTAGCGGACCTGCTCGCTGCGCGCGCGGAGACCGGCCAGCTCGCGAACGCCGCCCTGCCCCAGCTCGCCGAGCTCTGCGATGCGCTCGAGCATCCGCGACCGCCGGGGTTGGAGAAGCTCGCGCCGCTGCTGGAGGGCTTCGAGCGGCTGCCGGAGCCATCGTTGCCTGCGGATCTGCAGGCGACGCTGCGGCCCTATCAGCGGCGCGGCGTGAGCTGGCTGCAGTTCCTGAAGCAGGCGGGCGTGGGCGGCGTGCTCGCCGACGACATGGGCCTGGGCAAGACGCTGCAGGCCATCTGCGCCCTGGGCACGAAGACGCTCGTGGTGTGTCCCACGAGCGTGCTGCCGAACTGGGCCGACGAGCTGAAGCGCTTCCGGCCGTCGATGAAGGTCTCGCGCTACCACGGTGCGGGTCGTGCGCTGGATCCGAGTGCGGATGTGACGATCACCACCTACGCGCTGCTTCGCCTCGAGGCCGACGCGCTCACTGCGGTGAAGTGGGACGCGGTCGTGCTCGACGAAGCGCAGGCCATCAAGAACCCGGACAGCCAGGTGGCGCGCGCCGCGTACAAGCTGCAGGCGGCCTTCAAGGTCGCGCTCTCGGGAACGCCGCTCGAGAACAAGCTCGACGAGCTCTGGAGCGTGATGCACTTCGCGAATCCGGGCCTGCTCGGGGGACGGAGCGACTTCGAATCGCAGATCGCGCGGCCCATGGCCGAAGGCGACAAGAACGCGTCGCAGCGGCTGCGCAAGAAGATCCGGCCGTTCGTGCTGCGGCGGCTCAAGCAGGACGTCGCGCCGGATCTGCCGCCGCGCACCGAGAGCGTGCTCAGCGTGGAGCTGGATGAGAAAGAGCGCGCCGTCTACGACGCGGTCTACACCGCTACCCGCGCCGACGTGGTGAAGCTGCTCACTGGCGTCGGCAACGTGCTCGCCGCGCTCGAGGCGCTCCTGCGGCTGCGTCAGGCCGCGTGCCACGCCGCGCTGGTGCCGGGCCAGCACGCGCGCAGCTCGTCGAAGGTGAAGGCGCTGCTGGAAGCGCTCACGACGGCCGTCGACGAGCGGCACAAGGCGCTCGTCTTCTCGCAGTGGACCTCGCTGTTGGATCTCATCGAGCCCGAGCTGAAGAACGCGGGCATCGACTTCTGCCGGCTCGATGGCTCGACGGTCGATCGCGGCGGGGTGACCGCGCGCTTCCAGGCCAACGACGGCCCGCCGGTGATGCTGCTGTCGCTCAAGGCCGGCGGCACGGGCTTGAACCTCACCGCCGCGGATCACGTGTTCCTGGTGGACCCGTGGTGGAACCCGGCCGTCGAGGCCCAGGCCGCGGACCGCGCGCACCGCATCGGCCAGGAGAACCCGGTGTTCGTGTACCGGCTGGTGTCGCAGGGCACCGTCGAGGAGCGCATCCTCAACTTGCAGGAGAAGAAGCGGGCGCTCTTTGAAGCAGCACTGGGTGAGGCCGGCGCAGCGGCCGGGCTCACCCGTGAGGATCTGCTGCAGCTCTTCGATTGAGTTACTTTCTAGTTACTTAGTAACCCACGTACCCGCGGCCTTCCTTCACGTCGACCACACCGGGGACGTTCGAGATCGACCCATAGCGCGAGATGGCGTAGCGCACGCCGGCGATGATGTTGTCCACCGGGTTCCAGATGTTGCCGTGGCCGGGGAGCGCGTAGGCGTTGAACGTGGGGCCGATGGTCTGCATGAGGCCGATCGACGGGTGGCCTTCCTGCCAGTTGATGTCCCACTTGTTCTCGGCGTTGGGGTTACCGCTCGACTCGTGCTGAATGATGATGTTGATGTCCGAGGCGTTCATCTTCGAGTACGGCACGCCGGCCGCCGCGAGGATCTGCTGCGCCTGGGCGATCCACTGGCCCACCGAGCCGCCCACGGTGTTCGTCGGCGGGGGCCCGCTCACGCTGCCCGAGCCGCCGCTGCTGTGTGAGCCGCCGGGCAGGTTCAGCTTCTGGCCCACGTAGATCATGTTCGGGTTGTGCACCTGCGGGTTCGCGGCCTCGAGCGCGCCCAGCGAGACCCCGTGGCGCGAGGCGATGCTGCCCATGGTGTCGCCCGAGCGCACGATGTAGCTGCCGCCGCTGGCGCCACCCGACGACGAAGCCTTCTTCGGCGCGGCGGGCGTGAAGCTGTCGCTCGAGCCGGGGATGTTCAGCGCCTCGCCCACATAGATCATGTTGGGGTTCTTCACCTGCGGATTGGCGCGCTCCAGCGCGGCCAGCGACAGGTGGTACCGCGAAGCAATCCCCGACATCGTGTCACCACTGCGAACCCGGTAGCTCATGGCACCCTCGGAAGCGGAAAGTGAAACCATTGTCGGAGGCTGCCGCAACGAGTTGCGCATGGGCTGTCGATCCCGAATTACCCAGCGATCCGGACATGTTGACCACTCCAAGAGAGCTCTACAGCGCGATCTTTGCTGGCGCCGATTGCAAAGTACCTTGGCATCTGGCGCCTGCCTTCTCGCGCGGCCATAGAATGCGCCGATGAGCTTCTCGTTCGTACTTCCGTACGCGCTTCTGGCGCTGCTCGGCCTGGTGGAGCTGCCCGCGCTGGGTCGAAAGCGGCCCGAGAGTGAGCGCCGCGATGCGGGCTCGTTCTGGGTCTTCAACCTGGTCGTGGGCGGCGCGTTCTTCGTGGCGTTCTTCGTGGCCAACACCACGCGCATCGGCGCCATGGACGAGCCGCTCGCCACGCTCGCGCGGGCGCTCGCGATCGTGCTCGGCGTGGCCGGCGCAGCGGTGCGCACCTGGGCCATCTCCACGCTGGGCCGCTACTTCACGCGCACCGTTCAGGTCTCGAGCGACCAGCCGGTGATCGAGAACGGGCCGTACAAGCTCATCCGACACCCGTCGTACACGGGGCTCGGCTTCCTCTTCATCTCCATCGCGCTCGCGCTCACGAACTGGATCTCGCTCGCGCTCTGCGTGGTGTCGTCGGTGATCGCGGCGGTCTATCGGATCCGCGTGGAGGAGGCGGCGCTGGTGCAGGCCATCGGCGCGCCGTACGCGGAGTACATGAGGCGCACCAAGCGGCTCATCCCCTATATTTTCTAAACACTATGGGTGGGGCCTGCGCATCATGAGCACCACCAGGGCCACCGAGACCATGGAGATGGCGATGCCGCGGTAGAGGATGTCGCGGGAATCGCCCTGCGTCTCCAGCTTCTCGAGGAACGAGACCGCCATCACCATCACCACCACGCCCACCACGCGGCTCTTGAGGCCGTCGAGGTCCTTGATGATGAGCCACTCGGGCAGCGTGGTGCCGCCGATGAAGAGCTCGTACATGCCGAGCGAGAAGATGAGCAGGCCCGCGCCGATGAGCAGGCCGTCGAGCACCTTCACCAGCGCCACGGCCATGCCCTCGCGCTCGCCGTGGAAGAGCGCCTCCACGAGCGCGAGGGTGCCCAGGCCGCTCCAGCAGAACGCGGCCAGGCTGGTGATGAGCCCGAAGAACACGCCCACCAGGGCGAAGTAGCGCGCCGAGGCGAAGAGCTTGCCCATGCGCAACGGTAGGTCGCGCTTGCTCGCTTGGCCTGCGTCCGTTCCGCGCCCGACAACCTCAGCGGATGATGCAGAACGTCTGGGGATTCAACGCCACCAGCCGCCCGTCGATCGTCCACAGCTCGCGCAGCTCCGGTGCGTAGCCCGCGTGCGAGGCCAGCCCACGCGCGCGGTGGAAGAGCGGCGCGTCGGTGGGAACCTCGGCGAGCTCCATGCAGCGCTGGAAGGAGAAGGCCACCGTGGCCATGGGCCTCGGCGCATCCTCGAGGGTCCAGGCGGTGGGCCACCAGGCGTCCACGTACGCGAGGAGCTCCGCGGCGCCAAAGCGCGCGGGCCGCTTTCGCAGCCACACGAACCCCTCGGTCAGCGGCTCGCCCTTGCCGCTGAAGGGCAGCGGGCCGGTGTTGCGAAGCTCGAAGCCGCCGAGGAACGGCGGCGCCATGGCCGGATCGAAGTCCAACGGCTCCACGCTCCGCCAATCCGGAATCGACGGCTTGGGCAGGCTCGTGCGCTCGCGATCGGCCACGCGCACCTTGCCGAAGATGGCGCTGGCGTGGGCGCGGAGCTCGCCGTCCTGGCGGAGGCGGGCGGCCACGGAGGTGAGCCCGCTCCCGCGCCGCAGGAGCTCGACCTGCACCTCCGCTGCGCTCGCGAGCACCGGCGCCACGATCTCGCCCGAGAGCGACTGCAGCGGACGCTCGGGATCGGGCTCGGCCTGCTCCATGGCGCGCGCGAGCAGCGCGAGCACCAGCCCGCCGAAAGCGCCGCGGCCCTGCTGCCAACCATCGGGGAGGTTCGCCGCGAAGCGGAGCTCGCCCTGCTTCTCGAGCTGCAGCGCGGCCTGGAGGTCGTGGTTCACGCCGCGAGATTTAACCGGGTTGTTATGCGCCCGCTACTCGCGTCGACGCCGTCCGAGGAGCGCGAGGGCCAGCGCGAGCGCGCCCCACGCGCCGAGGCTGCCGCTGCCCGCGCGGGCGCTGCACGCGCAGCCGCCGCCCTCGAGCGTCCCCGGGTTCGCGCCGAGGTTGCCGCCGGCGCTGCCGCTCGCACCGCCCGACGCCGCGCCGCTCGACGCGCCGTGGCTGGAGCCGCTGGTGCCGCCGCTGCTGCCGCTGCCCACGCTGCCGCTGGAGCCGCCCGAGCTTCCCGACGCGCCCGCGCTGCTGCTGCTCGCGCCCGTCGATGCCGTGGAGCCGGTCGATACCGTGGAGCCGGTCGATCCAGTGGAGGACGTGACGCTCGACGAACTGCTGGTTCCGCTCGATGCCGCGGTGCTCGACGTGGATCCCGATCCGGATCCGGATCCGGATCCGCTGGTCGAGGTTGCCGTGCTGCTCCCGGACGTGCCCGTGCTCGCGCTGCTGGACCCGGAGCTGCTCGCGGTGGTCGCGGGCGTGCACGTGCCGCCCACGCAGGTGCCGCCGGTGCACGCGGTGCCGTCTGGCGCGGTGGGGTTGCTGCACGTTCCGCTCGCGCTGTCGCAGGAGCCTGCGGTGTGACACGCGTCGGTCGGGTTGCACGTCGCCGCCGTGCCGCTCTGGCACGCGCCACCCTGGCAGCTGTCGCCGGAGGTGCACGCGTCGCCGTCGTCGCAGCTCGTGCCGTCCTGCTTGGCGGTGTCGCTGCAGACGTGGAACGTGGGGTCGCACGTCGCCACGTGGCAGCTGTTGCTCGCGGTGCAGTCGGAGTCCTGGTTGCACGAGACGCAGGTGCCGCTGAGCACGTTGCACAGCGGGATCGCGCCGCCGCACTGGCTGGTGTTGAGGAGGTTGCACTGGTTGCAGCTTCCGTCGGGCTGGCAGGCCGGGGTCGAGCCGCTGCAGTCGTTGTCGCTCGTGCAGCCGCGGCAGCTTCCGGCCCCGGTGTCACAGACCGGCGTGGTGCCCGTGCACTTCGAGGTATTCGTCGCGCTGCACTGGCCGCAGCTGCCGTCGGATTGGCACGCGGGCGTCGAGCCGCCGCAGTCCGAGTCGCTGGTGCAGCCGGTGCACGTGCCGCTGCTGGTGTCGCACACGGGCGTGGTG
>JAFEBB010000075.1 GCA_018266075.1 Deltaproteobacteria bacterium
CCGGCTCGTCGGCCCGATGAACCGGCTCGTCGGCCCGATGAACCGGCTCGTCGGCGGGATGAACCGGTTCGTCGGCGGGATGAACCGGTTCGTCGGCGGGATGAACCAGCGCTCACTCCCAAGGAAGATGCCGCCACATTTGGCCCGCCGGTCCAACGTCGCGCCCCCAGTTGCATGCGGCGCGCGCTTGCTGGATTTCAGCAAGCCACCTGCCGCCGGGAAGCAAGGCGAGGGTGGCCAGCCACCGCATTCCGGGCGTTTGTCGCCTGGCACACCGACTGCTCTGGCGACCCATCGTGCAAGGCATGTCGCCCGGCACCTCACGGCGGCCCAGGTCTCCGTGAGCGCCATGACCCAAGGAGCCTGCCATGGCAACGTGGTTGAAGGTGCAGGGGATGTCGGTGGAGCAGATGCTCGTCAAGTTGGCGAGCGGGATGGAGGGATCCTTTCCCTCGGGCAGCACGCTGAACGTGAAGGGCCAGGCCTACAAGGGCCCGGCCTTCGCGGCGAAGTTGAAGACGATGCTCGCGGCGTACCAGAAGGTGGCGACGGCACGGGTGGCCTACAACGACGCCGTGGCCACGCGCGACAAGGCCGAGCCGGACGCGGCGGAGCTGGCGCGGGCGACGGTGACGGCGCTCATCAACTTCTTCGACGGCGACCGGGTCAAGCTCGCGGCGTTTGGCATCACGCCGCCCGCTCCCCGGACGAGCGGCACGCTGGAGAAGAAGCTCGCCGCCAAGGCCAAGCGCGCCGCGACGAGGAAGGCGAGGGGCACGATGGGCAAGAAGCAGAAGGCGGAGATCAAGGCCACGGGCGACTTCACCGTGTCCGTGACCGCGACCGCGCCGGCTGCGGATGCATCGCCGCCGGCTCCGCCCGAGGCAGCGCCCATCGCGGGTCCGGTGATCACCGCGGTGCCCGCGCCGGCGCCCGCTTCGGCGACCAACGGGGTGACCAACGGGTCGTCCTCGCCGACCCAGGTCAATGGGGTGGAGCACTGACGTGGCAGGGCAGGAATGCGGAGGGCGCCTCGCTGGGATGGGAGGCGCCCTTCGTGTTTCTTCAATGTGCCGACCCGCCGAGCACCCGCTGCCGCTCCTGCTCGCACCGTGCGTCGCTCAGCACGTGCCGCACGTGCGGCAATTGTGCTCTTGACGCTGGTGAACCTGAGCCCGTGCGGGCGTGGGCGGTGCGTCCAGCGTCCACTCGGTGGTCGTGGCCGCGCGGTGCTCGCCGCGCCAAGCGTAGCCAAGCACGCCCGCGAGGACAGCGCTCGCCACGCCGAGTCCGAGCATCACGTCGCCCGTGTCGCGGAAGATGTCAGCGCCGGGATCGTTCGCATCGTTCTGGCCGATGTTGGAGCCCGCGAGCGCGCACGCGCCGCCCGTGATGCCCAGCGCGAGCTCTGCGGCCAGGCCCGTCGAATCCGGCGTCTGCTCGGGCATGTGACGCACCACGAGCGGCGCGTCGCCGAGCTGGATGGGCAGCGTGTCGGACCTGGTCGAATCGCTGAGCATCGTTCCCCGGGCCGACACCTTGCCGACGCTCGAGCGCGCGCGAGGTCAAACCGTCAGCGTCCGCCGAGCGTCTTGCGCACGTTGGCGAGGACCTTGTCGTAGAGCCCGGGCGTCTTCGAGCGGAGCTGCGGCTTGCCGGCGATGATCAGCATCGTCTCGCCGTCGAGCTCCACCACCTTGAACTCGGCGTCTCCGACGGGCCCCTCGTCGTCGTCGAGGGTCACCTTCGCCTTGGCGCCTCGGTCGGTCTTCTTCATGGCGGCCTTCGTGTTCGCTGGCAGGCCAAGGCGCATCGCGAGCGCGAGGGCCTCATCCGCTGAGAATTCGCTCGACAGCTGAGCGACGAGCGCTGGGCTCACCGGGGCGCCCTCGTAGAGCGCTTCGACCGCACGCGGGTCGACCCTCGCATCGTGGTAGTCGGCCGCCCACTTCGAGAACGTGCGAGGCTTGCCGTCGAGCGCGAAGAGCAGGTTGCTCGCTCCGCCGCGCTCGGGATCCACCGATGACGCCCAGCCCTTCCCGCTCCACCAGAACGCGAAGGAATCGCCGCCGAGCTGGAACGCCTTCTCGTCGCGCGCGCGTGCGAGCGACTTCGGCAGGTCCGCGAAGAGGCGCGCCGGCTCCACGGATGCTTTGCCCTTCACCCATCCGCGGACGAGCGTGCCCTTGGGGCTGAAGAAGATGAACGCGTGGTCGCCCTCGCCGGTGCGAATGCCGAGGACGCGCTCGCGGGCCTTCGCGTCCCAGTCTTCGTAGAACTCGTGGTAGCGCGGCTCGAAGTCGGGCTCGATGAGCATCTCGAGCAGCGTCACGAGCTTCGCGCGCCGCTCGAGCTCCGCGGGCGATGGCAGCTGGATCTTCGTGGCCATTTCCAATCCTTGCTTCATTCGCGTCGACGCCGCACGAACGCGAGCGCCGCGAAGATCGCCGCGAAGCCGACCTCGCCGTTGCCACTGCTGCAGCCGCCGTGTGCCGTCGGATTTCCGCTGCTGCCGCTCGAGCCGCCGCCGCTCGCGCTGCCGCCGGTCGTCGTCGAGCCTGCGCCGCCGCTGGTGCTCGTGCTGGAGCCGCTCGTGCCGGTCGCACCGCTCGTCGATCCCGTCGAGCCGGTTGAACTGCTGGAGTTGCTCGCCGGCGATGTCGCGCTGAGCGTGATGTGTCCCCAGGCGCTCGGGTTGTTGAACGCGCTCAGGCCCATCCAATCGGCCGAGCTGAGCGTGCCCGCGAGCGTCTTGTCGTCGATGGCCACGTCGAACCCGAAGCCGACACCACTCGCCGGCGTGACGCCCAAGCTGCTCCACGGGATCGCGAGCTCCACGCGATAGCCGCGTGCGGTGGTGGCGCTGTTGAGCGTGCCGCCCTCGAGGTCCACGGCGATCTGCGCGTGCGCGTCGTATGCGTAGTTGGTCCACGCGGTGGCGTCGCTCACGTGGCCCGCGACATCGACGATGAGGTGCACGTCGTTCGCATCGGCCGTCGCGCCGCCGTTGCCGTCGGGATCGATCATCACCTCGACCGCATCCGCGTCGTACACGTTGGGCTCGCCGCCGTCCGAAGGCACGAGGTCGGCATCGGCGACGTCGAAGGCCAGGTACAAGTTCGTGTCGTCCCACGCGGCCTGCACGTTCGAGCTGCCAATCGCGAGCTGGGGCATGCCTTCGTACTCGCTGAGCTGGCCGTCGATGGTCGGGGTGTGCGCCACGCGCTCGGCGCTGTACTGGCCCGCGGTCGACGTCGCGCTGCACGTGCCATCGGAATTGCAGCTCTGGCCGCTCGGACAGCCACACGAAGCGCACGCGGCCACGAGCGTTCCGCCGATGCACTGCTCGGGCTTGGTGGTGCTGCACGCGCTCGCGGCCGTGCCGTCGCTGCACCCGTTGCTCGTGCCCTGGAGCTGGATGATCCGCTGTGCGAGCGCGGTGCGCGCCGCGTACATCACGCTGGGATCGTCGTTCACCGCGTACGGGTGCTGCACGACCGTTGCCGCTTGCTGCTGCGCGAACGTGGGATCGCCCAGGTCCGACACGAGCTTCAAGTACTCGTAGTCCTCCATGCCCTCGCGGATGAGCTTCATGCGCATGCTCGCCACGGGGATGTCCGTGGTGCCTCCGATCTGCGCCGCGGTGCCGGGATAGACGAGCGTGCCGTCGCCGTTGCCTCCGAAGAACCACTGGTCCTGGTACGGATCCGCGCCGTTCTCGATGGCCACGCCGGTCGCGTAATAGAGCTCGCCCTGCATCTGGTACGCGAACGAGAGCCACTCCATGGCGCGATTTCGCATCGCAGGCGCGTCGATCATCATCGACGGCCAGCCGGTGGAGTACGCGTCGTAGCTCTTGGCGCCCGTGCCGCCACTGCAGCCGATGCTCTCGCAGCTCTGGTACCAGAAGAGCGTGTTCCCACCGGTGACGTAGGCGTCGTAGTTCGCGCGCTGGCTGCCCGAGAAGCTGCCGCCGCTCTTGTCGTCCATCTCGTTGATGATGGGCGTCATCATGGTGATGTCGCTGAGCACGCCGTTGCTGGTGGCGTCGTCGATGTTGGTCGTGACCAGCGTGCGGAACTCGGGATCGCCCGCGCGCACGTTCGCGACGCGCCCCGGGATTTCGCTGTACGTGCAGCCGTTGGGAGGCTCGTCGCAGGTGTAGTCGTACGTGCGGCTGAACCAGCCTTGCTGCTTGAAGTGCGTGGCCCAGGCGCCGTACTCGGCCGAGCTCGAGCCCCACGTGTAGCGGATGGTCGTCACCTTCGCGCCGGCGAGTCGCGTGTTGGCGCTGCCGTCGAAGAGCGGGCCGTAGAGCGCGTCCCAGGTGGTCCAGTCGTAGCCCGAGCCGCTCGACGACGGGCCCGTGTAGACCTGATCGACCGTGATCCGATGGTCGAGAAAGAACTGCGTCCACTGGATGCGCAGCTGCTCCACGCCCGAATCGCCGCAGCGCGGATCGTCGTAGCCCTGCGCGTAGTACGCGAGGCACGGCGTGTCCCAGCCCAGGCCGAACGTCGAGGGCAAGCTCGCGGTCGAGGGCAGCGCGAACGGCCACACGGTGAGCGTCACCGGCACGTTCACCGAGAGCCCTCCATTGCCAATGACTTGAAGCGTGCCCGTGTAGTCGCCCGCAGTCGCATTCGCCGGAACCAGGACTTCGACCCACACCACGCGGTTCTCGTTGGCGGGCACGTCGAAGGGGAAGGCGTTTCGCTTCTCGTTCGCGAGCTCGTCGACGTCCGGGATGAGCGCGTCGGGCCAGGTGCCGGGGCTGACCTCCTGGTTCGACGCGTACGTCGTGGTGATCAGCGCCTCGCGATAGAGCCGCACGTTGGCCGCGGGAATCGTCGCGCCGCCCGGGCCGGTGAGCGTGGGCGCGTTCACGCTCACGCCGGTTGCGCCCGAGGCGCCGCCGTTGATGGCGACCTGAAACGCCTCGAACTCGTTCTGGGCCGCGGAGATGCTGGCGCTCGTCGAGGTGCCAGGCGCGTCGCCGGGTTGAATCTTCACGGTCGCGTGCGTGACCCACACGCTCGGCGTAGCGCGCGCGATGGCAGGCGCAGTCAGCAGCAGGATCCCGACAACGACATGACGCATCGGCCCTCCGGGCGTGGCCGGAGATTGTCGCCCAGGAAGCAGCTTGGGTTGCAGGAGGCTGATCAGGGATCCGGCAACTTCCTGGTGACGTGGGCTTTCGCTTCCTGTCGAGTTCTGGCAAATGTTCGCCTTCAAGATTCTTTGCGAGGAACCCATGCGCCTGCGCGTACTCGTTTCGATGGCAGCCCTCTCGCTTGCGGCCATCGGCTGCGGCAGCACCAACTCCGCCACCAGCAGCAGCAGCGGCTCGCACACCACGGGCACGCACGGCGCATCCACGACGTCCACCAGCTCCACGCACGGCTCGGGCAGCTCCGGCGCCAGCACCGGGACCAGCGAGAGCACCTCGGGCAGCTCGGGCGCGTCGAGCGACTCGGGCAGCACCGGCGGCTCCACCACCGCGACCACGGCCAGCACGGGCTCCACGGCAGCTTCCACGGGCGGCAGCTCGGGCGCGTCGACCAACGGCGCCAGCACCGGCAGCGACTCCGGCTCCACCGGCGCAACGACGGCCACGACCACCACCAGCTCGTCGAGCTCCTCCACGTCGACCACCAGCTCCACGGGCTCGTCGGCCTCGACCACGACCGCCGGCAGCTCGGGCTCGACGGCGAGCGCCTCGACCTCGGGCAGCGACTCGGGTTCCACGGGCGCGTCGACCACGACCACCGGCAGCAGCTCGAGCACCACGGGCACCACCGCGTCGTCGAGCAGCGGCAGCACCGGCACCAGCGATTCGGGCTCCACGGGCTCGACGGGCACCACCAGCAGCAGCGGCTCGAGCAGCGGCAGCACCACGGGCACGACCGGCACCAGCGGCTCGAACGTGAGCGCGCAGATCGCCACCATCCGCCAGGCCATCCACGACGCGAGCGCGTCGCCGGTGACGCTGAGCTCGCTGCCCATCACCGGCGGCGTGGTGAGCTACATCAAGGGCGACTACGCCAGCGCGGGCGCAGGCGCGGCCGAGGGCCCGGGCTTCTTCGTGCAGAACGACAACAGCGGCCCGGCGCTCTTCTTCGCGAT
The DNA here is from genome assembly GCA_018266075.1 of Deltaproteobacteria bacterium. Lineage (GTDB taxonomy): Bacteria > Myxococcota > Myxococcia > Myxococcales > SZAS-1 > SZAS-1. The sequence goes on from JAFEBB010000075.1 coordinate 6,127, forward strand.
GGATCCCACGGTCATCGGCCTCTCGGTCGGCGACACGGTGGACGTGGTTGCGACCCAGGGCGCGTGGCAGTCGTGCTCGTCGTCGGCGTCGAACCCGAACCACTGCTCGGCCGACGTCTCCATCTACGCCGTCACCGGCGCCACCGTGACGAAGACCGGCTCCGGTCAGGCGCTCCCGACGGCCCAGGACCTCACCAACGACACCAGCTTCTCGGCTCCCATCGTTACGCCCGTGAGCAACATCGGCTGGGTCTACGACACCGAGCTGGTGACCATGCGCGGCGTGATCAGCGGCGCGTTCGGCTCGGGCGGCGCGGGCTTCCAGAAGGCGACCTTCTCCACTTTGGGCAGCGGCGCTGCGGGTGACCTCGCGCTCCGCTTGCCCACGTCGCTGCTGAGCACCGTCGGCCTGTACCAGGGCTGTGACGTGACCGTGAGCGGCGTGCCCATGTGGCGCTTCGGGCTCGACACCGAGGTCACCGCCTGGACGGCGAATGACCTCATCATCAACAGCTGCCCTGCGTTGCAGGTGTCGAGCGTGACGCCGGCTGACACGGCGACCAACGTGGACGTGCTCACCAACCTCATCGTGACCTTCAACGCGCCGATGTTCCCCGGTTCGGTGGGCGGCCAGGGCGCGCCGGGGCCGTGCGTGGGCAACATCCAGGTCTCGGCGGACGGCTTCAACACCTGCGCCGGGCTCTCGGGCACCGCGCTGTCGTCGAACAACACGGTGGCCACGCTTCAGTTCCAGCCTGCGCTCTCCTATGGCGAGACCTACGGGGTTCGCGTGCTGGGCAGCGTGACCGGCGTACAGTCGCTCGCGGGCGGCTCGATGTCGCAGGACTTCAACTCCAGCTTCACCACCGTGCTGCCGGGCCCGGCGACCTGCGGCTCGGTCGCCACGGGCGCGCTGGTGATCAGCCAGATCTACGGCGGCGGCGGCAACAGCGGCGCGCAGTACAAGAACGACTTCATCGAGCTCCACAACCGCAGCAACGCCACCATCGATCTCACCGGCCTCTCGGTCGAGGAGCTCGGCGCGACGGTGGACGGGGGCTGGAACATCACCACCCCGCTGGCGGGCTCGATTGGGCCCGGCGGCTACTACCTCGTGGCAGAGGGCGCAGGCACCCAGGACGCCGGCGCGCTCCCCACCCCGGACGCCACGGGCACCATCGCCATCGGAGCCAGCTCGGGCAAGGCCGCGCTCATCAACGGCACGACGAAGACGCCGTTCGGCTGCCCCGCGAACGCGCTCGACCTGGTGGCGTTCGGCAGCGGAGCCACCTGCGCGGAGAACAGCGAGAACAGCACCGACGGCGGCGCGGCTGCGGCGCCCTCGAACTCCACCGCCATCTTCCGCGCGGGCGCGGGCTGCACCGACACCGACGACAACGCCGCCGATTTCTCCGTGGCCGCACCGGCGCCGCGCAACAGCGCAAGCCCAGCCAACGTGTGCAGCTGCGCGGGCAGCAGCACGGCCAACGAGACCGGCTCGGCCTCCGAGGTCGGCTACTGCGTTCTCCAAGCGCCCGCCACGCTCTCGCTCGCCCCCGGCGCGGACTCGGGCCTGGTGTACGGCCGCTACTACCAGAACGGCCTCACCCCTTCGGCGTCGGGTGCGGCGAACGTGATCGCGCAGGTGGGCTTCGGCCCGCCCTCGGCAAACCCCGAGAATCAGGCCGGCTGGACCTGGAGCACCACGCCGGCGGCCTTCAACGCCGCCTGCCACACCGACCCGGGCAACCCCTGCCAGAACAATGACGAGTACATGCAGAGCTTTACGGCGCCCGCTGCGACCGGCACGTACGCGTACACGTACCGCTTCAGCATCGACAACGGCGCCACCTGGACCTACTGCGACCTCGACGGCGCGGGCTCCAACAGCGGCCTGCAGTTCGACGTGACCCAGCTGCCGACGCTCACCGTCCAGTAGTCACGGCACGCGCCGGAACGTGCCCTTGGCGTCGAACGTGTCGCTGAAAGCCTTCAGCGACACGTACGCGCCGTAGCGCTGGAGCACGTGGTACACGGTGCTCCACGTCGTCTGCTGGTCGGCGTACGCGCCGCTCTCGAGCAGCACCTTCAGGCTCTCCGCGGGCGGCCGCACCGGTAGCGCGAAGCGCTTGGCCTTCATCTTCTCCGACAGCTCGTACACGTAGTCGCCCGTGGTGAAGCCGCGGATCTGCGCGACGCGCCCGTCGTCGAAGAGCTGGCCCGAGTTGTAGACGAGCGAGGCGAGAATGAACTGGTCGGCGCCATCGCGCATGGAGAGGCTCGCGCGCTGCTTGGCCAATAGCAGCTTCTCGCAGCGCTCCTTCTCGTAGACCCACATCACGGTCGTGCCGAGCACCGCCTCCGCGAACTTGAAGTTGCGCGTGAGGTACGGCTGCCCGTTCTGCCAGCTGACGATGTTCCCGAGGTTCGTGGCGAACTGCGCGTCGAGCTGCTGAACCAGCTCCGGGTAGAGCTTGAAGCCGGTGGCGATGTCGTCGAGGCCGATGCCCAGCACCGGGTGGATGTCGTCGAGCTCGGCTTGCTTCTCGCGCAGCAGGATCGCGCCGCCCTCGGCGATGAAGGTGACGGCGATCTCCTGGTCGCTGACGCGAATCTTCGAGCCGTGCGCCGCGAGGTACGCGTTGGCCGTGGTCGCCGCGCCGTGCGCGGTGCGCATCAGCGTGGCCTCGTAGGGTGCGGTGTCCCACTTGCCGTCGAAGTAGCCGAAGTAGCGCTTGGGAAAGACGCCCGAGCGCACGTACGTCTCGAGCTTGAACGCCTCGTAGTCGATGACCTCGCGCTCGATCTCGCTCGCTGTCATCGGAAACAGCCCGCCATCGGTCGCGAGGGCGCGCTTGTCCTCGAGGTTCTGCGCGATCTGCAATCGAAGCGCGTCGTCGATGTCGGTGGACTTGGCGCCGAGGCCGTCGAGCTTCTTGGCCGTGGCGCGCGCGGACTGCTTCAGGTGCTTCAACAGCGCGGCTTCGGCGCTGCCGTCGTTCACGAACGCGCGCAGGTCCGCGGCGATCACCGCATCCGGCTCCGAGTCCGCGAGCGTGGGACGCCCCGCGTCGACGGGCCCCGGCGACGGCGCGGTTCCCGCCTGCGCAACCAGCGCCACACCACACACGCCGATGATCGTCGCCAGTGGCCGAAGGGCTCGCATCCGCGAACCATCATGGCGCGAAAAAAAACGCCGCGCTGCCCAGGGCGGGGAGCGCGGCGTCCAAGCTGCTCGACCTCGTTTCGACTACGGGCAGATGCCGTTGGCGCAGGTGCCGCCGCAGCAGTCGCTGTCGGCGGTGCAGGTCGCGCCGCCGAAGCCGCAGCCGTCGGTGCCGCAGTAGTTGAAGAAGCACGAGCCCGTGCAGCACTCCGAGTTGCTGGTGCAGTTCAGGCCGTCCTGCAGGCAGGAGCCGGTGGTGCCCGTGGTGTTGCCGCTGTTCGTGCCCGTGGTGGCCGAGGTGCCCGTGGTGTTGCTGGCCGACGTCGACGACGTGCCGGTGGTGCCCGTGCCCGACTGCGAGCAGAGGTTCCACGAATCCGACACGCACCAGAACGCCGAGTTGCTCTGGCCGTTGGTGTCGTAGATGTGGTGGCAGTGCCACTGGCCGGAGCCGTCGCACTGGGTGCCGTCGACGGCGTTCGCGACGTTGTTGCAGTCGCCCGCGCAGTAGCAGCCGCCGTTGTCGAACATCACGTAGCTGCCGTCGGGGCAGTTGGTGGGCGCGTTGTTGGGGCTGCACTGCGAGCCCAGGCCGCAGTCCGGCGGACCGGCGGAGCAGGTGTTGAAGGTCTGGCCCAGGGTCCACGCGCCGTTGCAGCTGCCCGAGCTGCCCGTGGTGGCGTTGGTGCTGGAGCTGGTCGAGGTGGAGCTGGTGGTGGTCGTGGCGCTGGTGCCCGTGGTCACGTTCGTGCCGGTGGTGTTCGACGCGCTCGTGCCGTTGGTCGCCGAGGTGCCCGTGGTGACGTTGGTGCCCGTGGTGTTCGACGCGCTGGTGGCGCTGGTGCCGTTCGTGGCGCTCGTGCCGTTGGTCGCGCTGGTGCCGTTGGTCGAGCTCGTCGACGTGGTGGCGCTGGTGCCGCTGGTGTTCGTCGCGCTCGTGCCGTTGGTGCTCGTGCCGTTGGTGCTGCTCGTGCCCGAGTTGTTGCCGCTGCCGTTGCCGCTGGCGAAGGAGCACACGCCGAGGACGCACTGCTGGTTGGCGAGGCAGGTCTGGCAGGCGCCGCCGTTCTGGCCGCAGGTCTGCTGGGCGGCGGGCTGGCAGGCGTTGTTGGCGTCGCAGCAGCCGGTGCAGTTGCTGGGGCCGCAGGTCTTCCCGCAGCCGATGGCCAGAAGGCTCAGCATCGCCGTGGCCGCGGCGAGGACTCGAAGGTTCATGGTCTCCCCAATCTGGAAAAGGCGGCGCACCTTGGACCGAAGTTCACTCTGGGTCAACTGACCCAATTGGGCGGTCGAACTTTCCAACTCGGCGCGTCCCCGAGCGGGCCACCAGCCTCTGAAATAGGTCCCGCGGCCGCCGCGTAGTGCGTCCATCTTCCCGGGGAATCCCATGTCGCTCGCCCGCCGCCTCACGCTCGCCGCCGCCGCCTCGCTCTTCCTCGCGCCGGCCATCGCCTTCGCCGCCGACGACCACGTCGACGCCAGCCTTCACGCGGGCTCGGTGAACGCGGAGCTGAGCACCCACGCGGACAAGGTCGACACCGACGTGACGCCCTACCCCGGCGCGCGCCGCATCGAGAAGGACGAGGACGGCGATGGCTCGCTGATGCTCTCGCTGATGAGCGGCGCCAAGGGCCTCAAGCTCAGCCTCGCGAAGTACACGACGAAGGACGCGCCCGAGAAGGTCATCGCCTTCTACAAGACCGAGCTCGCCAAGCGCGGCGCGGTGACCGTGTGCGACGCCAAGAACGCGAAGAGCGAGGCGTGCAGCGGCGACGGCGTGCACTCCAGCGACGACGACAAGAGCGTCGAGCTCCGCGTGGGCACCAAGGACAACCAGCGCGTGGTGGCGGTCACGCCCAAAGACAAGGGAACCGAGCTCGTGCTGCTCCGCCTGGAGCTGCCCGGCTCCACCAAGTAGCGGAAGAATTCCGCGCGGCAATCGTTCGACTTGCAGGACGGCCCCGGGACGCGCACTGATTGTGCCCTCCCTTCAACGAGGCCGACCCATGATCGAGACCCGCGCCTACGCCGCCTTCGCCGCCGACAAGCCGCTCGCGCCCTGGACGCTGAGCCGCCGCGAGCCGCTCGCGAACGACGTGGTCATCGACATCCTCTTCTCCGGCATCTGCCACTCCGACCTGCACACCGTGCGCAGCGAGTGGCGCGACGTGGACTACCCGCTCGTCCCCGGCCACGAGATCTTGGGCAAGGTGAGCCGTGTGGGCAGCGGCGTGACCAGGTTCAAGGTCGGCGACCTCGCGGCCGTGGGCTGCATGGTCGATTCGTGCCGCACCTGCTCGTCGTGCCAGGACGGGCTCGAGCAGTACTGCGACGCCGGCATGATCCAGACCTACGGCAGCAAGGACGCCGACGGACGCATCACGCAGGGCGGCTACGCCACGAACATCGTCGTCGACGAGAAGTACGTGCTGCGCGCGCCCACCAACATCGCGCCCGAGCGCGTGGCCCCGCTGCTCTGCGCCGGCATCACCACCTACTCGCCGCTGCGGCACTGGAAGGTCGGAAAGGGCTCGCGCGTGGCGGTGCTCGGGCTGGGCGGCCTGGGCCACATGGCGGTGAAGATCGCCCACGCCATGGGCGCCGAGGTGACCATGCTCAGCGGCACGGCGAGCAAGCAGGCCGATGCCAAGAAGCTGGGCGCGCACGAGTTCGTGCTCACCTCCGACAAGGCCGCGGTGAAGCGCTCGGCCAAGCGCTTCGACCTCATCATCGACACCGTGTCCGGCAAGCACGACCTGCCGACGTTCCTCGGGATGCTCAAGCTCGACGGCAAGCTGGTGGTCGTCGGCGCTTCGCCGGAGCCGCTGGAGCTGCCGCTCTTCCCGCTCATCTTCAACCGGCGCAGCATCTCCGGCTCGCTCATTGGCGGCATCGCCGAGACGCAGGAGATGCTCGACTTCTGCAGCCAGCACGAGCTCGGCGCGGACGTCGAGGTCATCGAGCCGTCGCAGATCAACCAGGCGTACGAGCGGCTGCTCAAGAGCGACGTGCGCTACCGGTTCGTGATCGACACCGGCAAGCTGTGAAGTTTGTGCGAGGATCGCGCCATGGTTCTGCTCCTCCTCGCCCTCGCTGCTGCGCCCGCCGCGCCCGCGCCCGCGTGCGTGACCCAGATGAGCCGCCCGCAGCTCGACGGACTGGTGAAGAAGCTGCACGCGATGCCGGACTTCACCTCGCGCATCGACGCGGCGTCGGCGGCGTTCCTCACCACGCCGTACGTGAATGACCCGCTCGGCGAGGGCCCGGGCGCGACGCCAGATCCCGACCCGACGGTGCGCTACGACGGCGTGGACTGCGTGACCTACGTGGAAGAGGTGCTGGCGATCTCCCAGGCGCCGTCGATCGACGAGGCGGAAAAGCTGTTGCAACATATTCGTTATGTCGGCGACCAGGTGGCGTACACGGATCGCAACCACTTCATGGAGTCGGAGTGGATTCCGAGCAATGAGAAGAAGGGCTTCGTGAAGAACGTGACCGCGCAGGTCGGCGGCGCGGACGTGATTCACGATGTGCGCACCTTCTCGCCCGGGCAGTGGAAGGACCGCACCGACGCGAAGCAGCTCGAGGCGCTGCCGGAGAATCGGCGGCCGCTGGGGAAGTTCGACCTGGTGGCGCTGCCGCTGGACAAGGTCGAGGCGCACGCCGCGGCGATTCCCGAGGGCGCGATCGTGGTGGTGGCGCACAAGAGCGACGACAAGACGTCGAACCGGTACAGCCACCTGGGCTTCGTGGTGCGTCACGACGGGCAGGTGTTCGTGCGGCACGCGTCGAGCCTGAAGAAGCAGGTCATTGAGGACACGCTCGCTGAGTTCGTGGCGAAGAATCGCAAATATAAGGATTGGCCGGTGAGCGGGTTCGTGTTCCTGCAGCCGCTGGCGCCGACGGCCGGGGCGAAGAGCGCGTCGGCGAAGTGAGCGTGGACGCCTCGCGCACGCAGATCGTCGCCGTGCTCGGATGCGTGGCGGTCATGGGCGGAGGCGCGCTCGCAGTGCAGCGCTGGCCCGCAACCCTCAACGACTTCCGCGCGTGCCACACCGACGCCGAGTGCGGCCTCGCGCCTGGCTGTCATCCCAGCCCCATCGCCATCGCCAAGCGCAGCGCCTGGAACGCCTTCCGCAGCGATTGCCACTGCGGCCCGTGCCGCTTCGCCGCGAGCGCCAAGGCCCCGGCCGATGCGTGGAAGGCGTGGGCCTCGCAGGTCATCGAGCGCAAGCAGCTCTGCCCCGACGATCCGTCGACCGCGTCGATCGTGTGCGAGAAGCCGACCGGGACCGTTTGCAGCACCGTGTCGAACGTGTGCGTGATGCTCGAGCCGGAGCAGGCGGGCGCCGCTCGCAAACGAAAGTAGATCAATACAATCGACTCACGAGCTCTCATGACTCATGAGCACCTGCCCGCCGCGCCCCTCGGTCGCCCCCGGCGCCCGCCGCTCCTCCAGCGCCAGGTTGAGCACCCGAAACAGCGCCGAGAGCTGAAACGGCTTCGCCAGGTAGTACGGCGTGCCCACGCGCGACGCGACCTCCCGCAGATCCGCCACCCCGCTCGCGAGCACGATGGGGATCTCCTCCAACCCGCAGTCGTGCACGACCATGCGATAGGCCATGCCTGGCCCGTCGAGCTGCGGCATCTCCACGTCGAGCAGCACCACGTCCGGCCGGCGCTCCGTCAGACGAGCGAGCCCGTCCTCGCCGTCATGTGCCACGCGCACCTCGTGGCCCTCCTGCGCCAACACCTCCGCGAGAAGTTCGGCGAGGTCGAGGTCATCATCGACGATGAGCAGATCGGCCATGGGACGCTGGCAACTTGGCAACGGCGCTGCTTGCGCGACACCCAGCGTGCCTAACTTCGCCGCATGAAGCTGGGCCCCGTCGCGAAGTTCTTCCGGACGCGCCGCAAGTCCGCCCGGGAGCCCGCGCCCGCGCCGCACGACTCGGCGAGCTTCCGCTCCGCGCTCCTCCAGGCCATGACCGAGGCCTCGGCCGACGGCATCCTCGTCGTCTCGCCAGAAGGGCAAATCCTCTCGGTCAACAGCCAGATGGTCGAGCAATGGAGCCTGCCGCCGGAGATCGTCCAGGCGGGCTCCGACGAGCTGGCGCTCGCGTCGGTGGTCGAACGCGTGGCGGACTCCGAAGCCTTCCTGGCCAAGATTCGCCACCTCTACGCCAACCCCGACGAGCGCAGCTGGGACGAGATCACCCTCAAGACGGGCCGCATACTCGAGCGCTACAGCGCGCCGGTGGTCGGCGTCGACGGCACGCGCTACGGCCGCATCTGGTTCTTCCGCGACGTCACCGCGCGAAAGGAGGCCGAGGAGCTGCTGGAGAAGCTGCGCAAGGAGTTCGCGGCCTCGATCGTCCATGACCTGCGCGCGCCAATCCAAACCATTTTGTTACAAACGAACCTGTTCCTGCGATCGGCGGTGGACGGCAAGGTCGAGGTGCAGGAGGCGGCGCTGCGGCGCATCGAGAAGCAGACGTTGCAGCTCGCGCGCATGACCACCGATCTCCTCGACACGACGGCCGTGGACCTGCGGCGACTGCGGCTGGAGCTCGAGGCGTTTGCGCTCACCGAGCTCGCCAGCGACACCATCGAGGACTTCAAGCCGCTGTTGATGCGGCACCTCATCGAGCTCAAGTCCGATGCGCAGACACCGCCCGTGCGCGCCGATCGCCACCGCATCGCGCAGGTGCTGGTGAACCTGCTCACCAACGCGGCGTCGTACTCGCCGGATGGCACGGCGATCGAGGTGAGCGTGAAGCCGAGCGACGGCGGCGTGGAGCTCTCGGTTCACGATCAAGGCGCAGGCATTCCGGAGACCGAGCTGCCGCATGTCTTCGATCGCTTCTTCCGCAGCGAACACACGCGCTCCAAGGTGCCTGGCCACGGGCTGGGGCTCTACGTGGCGCGCGCGTTCGTGGAGGCGCACGGTGGCCACATCATCGCGGAGAGCGCGCCGAACGAGGGGAGCACGTTCCGGTTCTGGCTGCCGGCCGCGACTCCCGCCCCTGCGCCGCACTGATCAGCGGCCGCGCCGCAGCCGCCGCGAGCGCCCGAGCTCGATGCCGCCGTCATCTCGGCGCTCGCGCTTCTTCCGCGGCCGCTTCTCCGCGGGGCCAATGGGATCCGGACACACCTCGCGCACCTTGCAGGTGCGACACTCGGCGCCGCTCCAGACCGCTTCGAAGAGCGCGGTCACGCGATCGATGGTGTCGAAGTCTTCGGTGGCGAAGCCGAGCTCGAAGTTGCGCCGGTCGGCTGCCTTCGCGCCCAGGCCCGCCCCCGTCAGATTGGCGCTGCCGAGGTAGAGCCACGCGCGGTCCACGAGCACCGCCTTGAAGTGCACGCGCGGGCAGGTGCGCAGGCCAAGGCCGCCCTTCACCAGGCGCGCCTGCTTGTCGAAGGCGTCGCGAAACGGCCGCGACGGCAGCTCGGCATGCAAGAGCCGCAACTCCACGCCGCGCTTCGAGAGCTCCGCGAACACGTCGACGATGGGCACGAACTCGCCATTCCGCTCCACGAGCATGGCCTTCACGTTGGCGGTGGCGATCCACACGCTCTCGCGCGCGTGCGCGAGCCGCTCGAGCACCACCTCGCGGTAGAGCTCGCGGCCGCTGAGGAGCTGGGCGTCGAGCGTGCGCATCACGCGATTCTAGGCCACCGCTACCGCGGCCTTCACAATCCGAAGCGCGGCGTCCACGTGATCGCGATCCAGGCCGTGGTGCGTCACCGCGCGCAGCTTGCGCCAGTCGCCGCCATAGCAACTCAGCAAGAGCCCCTCGGCCACGCACGCGTCGCGGAAGCGCTCGCCGAACTTCGAGTCGTCGAGCCCGAAGGCCACGATGTTGGTCTCGATCTTCGACGCGTCGAGCTTCACGCCGGGAATCTCCGCGAGCCCCTGCGCGAGGCGCTTGGCGTTCGCATGATCGTCGGCGAGCCGGTCGCGCATCGTTTCCAACGCGATGCGGCACGCGGCCGCGAGCACGCCCGCCTGCCGCATCGCGCCCCCGAGCATCTTGCGCGCCTTCCGCGCCTTCTCGATGACCGCCTTGCTTCCGCACACCGCCGAGCCCACCGGCGCCGAGAGGCCCTTGGAGAAGCAGAACTGCACCGTGTCCACGGGCGCGCAGAGCACCTTCGCGTCCAAGCCGAGCGCGAGCGCCGCGTTGAAGATGCGCGCGCCGTCGAGGTGGATGGCCATGCCGGCCTTCTTCGCCACCGCGCACACCGCGTCCATCTCCGCGGGCTTCACCACCGCGCCCGAGAGCCAGTTGTGCGTGTTCTCCAGACAGAGCAGCGCCGTGCGCGGGAACTGCACGCCCTGCGGACGAATCACCGCGGCCACGTCGGCCGGGTCCGGACACGCGCTGCGATTGGGCACGGGCCGCACGTGCAATCCGCCGAAGACCGCGTAGGCGCCGCCCTCGTTCTGAAAGATGTGCGAGAGCTCGCCGAGGACCACTTCGTCGCCGCGCTGGCACTGCGCCAAGATGGCGCAGAGGTTCCCGGCGATGCCGCTGGGCACGAAGAGCGCCGCCTCCTTGCCCACCAGTGCGGCGCTGCGCTCCTCGAGGGCGCGCACGGTGGGATCTTCGCCGTACTGGTCGTCGCCGAGCTCGGCCTCGGCCATGGCCCGCCGCATCTCGGGCGTGGGCAGGGTGACGGTGTCGGAGCGGAAGTCGAGGCGCATGCCGCCGACATACTTCACCGTCGGCATGCGATCGAGCCCTCTGCCGCGCTAGAATGGGCCCCATGAGCACTCCTGCTGCCATCGCGCCGGCCGAGCGCATCCAGACGTACGCCGAGTTCTGGCCCTTCTATTTGCAGGAGCACCGGCTGCCGCTCACACGGCGCTGGCACTACGTCGGCACCACCGGCGTGTTCGCGATCCTCATCACCGCCATCGTGACCATGCACCCGCTCTACCTGCTCGCCGCGCCGTTCTCCGGCTACGGTTGCGCCTGGTACAGCCACTTTTTCATCGAGAAGAACCGTCCCGCGACGTTCAAGTATCCGTTCTGGAGCCTGGGCAGCGACTTCCGCATGTACTTCCTGGCGCTGTCCGGAAAGCTCGCCGCGCACCTCGACGCCGCCGGCGTGAAGTGACGTAACCCGATCACGTGCGCGCGCGCGCCATTGACTGGCTGCGAGGCATCGCAGCGCTGGTGATGGTGCAGACGCACGCCCTGGTGCTCGTGCAGCCCGCGCTGCGCGAAGGGCCGATGTCCAAGTACATGGGCGTCGTGGATGGGACCGTCGCGCCGGCGTTCTATTTTTGCGCCGGCTTCGCGCTCGCGTTCACGCTCGTGGGCGCCGCGAAGAAGGGCGCCGTCGCCAAGCGCGCGCGGCGGATCTTCTTTCGCTCCCTTCAAGTCCTGGCGGTGTCCGCGTGGCTGACGTGGCAGTGGTTTCCGATCTTCCAGGAGCCGAAGTGGCTGCTGCGCATCGACGTGCTCTCGTGCATCGGGCTCTCGCTGCTGGTGCTGCTCTGCATCTGCGCGCCGCTCGCGAAGTGGCCGCGCGCGTTGGGCTTGGTGATGCTCGCGCTCGCGTCGGCGATCTTCTTGTTCGCGCCGGCCATGAGCCGCATGCACGGGCCGCTCGCGCCGTTCATCGGCATCAGCACGGGCTCGGTGTTTCCGCTCGTGCCGTGGGGCGGACATCTGGCGTTTGGCGCTTCCGGAGGCGCGCTGCTCGCGTGCGGCTTCAAGCCGATTCGCGTATGGGGCGCGCTCGGCATCTGGGCGCTGGTGTCGATGTTCGTGACGGACCATTTTCGCGCGGCGTTCGGCGAGCACGATCCCTGGAGCGAGCCCGCGGGCCAGTGGCAGCGCGTGTGCGTGGTGATGGCGGTGACGTTCTTGCTCACGCTGCTCGAGCTGCGCATCGGCGACAGCAAGCCGGGCGTGCCGCGGCGCGTGCTCGAGTGGTACGGCACCACATCGTTGTGGCTCTACGCACTGCACGAAGTGTGGCTGTACATGCCGAAGTTCGGCTTCTGCTTCAACGACCACTGGGGCAACAAGCTCACCTGGCCGCAGTACGTGGGCGCGACGCTCTTGCTCATCCTCGCTGCGACGGCGACCGTGGGACTGGTGGAGGTGTGGGCTTGGATCTGGGAGCGCGCGAAGGCGCGCGGACTACAGATCGTACGCGGCCAGAAGGCCTAGCCCAATTCGCGCGTCATTGCCGACGCCCTTCGCGAAATCATCGGTCGCCGAGAGCCGTATCGCGACGGGCTCGTCGTTCACGGCGAAGAGCACGCGCTCGATGGCACCTTCGCCACGCCCTCGCAGCCCAGGCGTGCCGCGCGGCAACGAGAGCGACCAGCCCGCATCCACGCGCAGCTCTGCGCGCCACAAGCCGTCGAGGCTCTCGCGGCGGAGCAGCAGCGTGCCGCCGGTCAGCGGTTGCACAAGGAACGTGGGCGTCTGACCCGCGAGCCGCTCGATGCCAAACGCGAGCGACGGCCCGAGCGCCGCGCGCGACGCGCCCGTGGGATCGCGCGCGACATCCAGCAGGACCCCCGCGCGACCGACCTCGAGCTCCTGATCTCCGTGCGCATCCCGCTCCAGCGTGCCGAGCCGCGTGGTCACCGCGATGTCGAACGGAAACGGCAAGCGCGTGGGATGCGGCGTGGGCAAGAGGATGAAGCCCTCGTCCAGGTGGCGCAGGTACAGCCCGTCGAACGCCATCACCCTGCCCTGCCACCGCGTGTCCGGTTGCCGCAGCAGCTCGGCCTCGAGGAAGTCGTACTCGGTGGACCACGCGGTGTGCTCATGCGTGCGGCTCTCGCGGCTCTTGCGAAGGCGCAGGCCTCCTTCGAGCAACAGCGCGCCCGAGCTCGCGCCGGACTCGTCGACGCCCGCAAGCTCCGCGCCGAGCGCGAGCCGATTGCCGGGATCGAAGCAGGCCACGATCGGCCCGCTCGCCGACATGACGTCGCACGGGTCACCCGCGGCCAGGGCCGCGCTGAGCAGGAGCGCGGCGAGCATGGGTCAGCGCGCCTCGCGGACGAGCGTGGCATTGCGACGCGCAGGCGCCCAGAAGCTGAAGCGCAACCCCGCGTAGCCGCCCCAATCCCAGCCCGCAGGTTGCGAGACGAGATCGTCGCGCCAGCCCGCGCGGCCCTCGAGCACCGCCGAGACGGGCTGGTCGTTCACCGCGAGCAGGATGACCTCGTAGCCCGCTTCGGTCTGCAGCCGCGACACGGGCGGGCTGTTGTTCAAGCCCCAGATGCGCGCCAGGTTCGCTTCCACGAAGAGGCGATGGAAGCCGTCGCGGTCGAGGATGTCCTCGGCGTCGAGGCCGCCCTCGAGGCCGAAGAGGTACTGCTGGCCGATGGAGTCGTGCTCGAGCGCGGGCCCAAAGCGAATTCGCAGGTACGACTCGAGATCCTTTGACCTCAAAATATCCAGCGTCGGCTCCGCGGCGAGCACCGTCACCCAGGTCTGCGGCGTGCCCTTGGAGAACGACTCCACGTGCCCCGCTTCCACGAACGCGCCGACGTTGAGCGTCACGTCATAGCGTCGTGGCTTGCCGAAGAACGTGGTGAAGCGCAGCGGCGCCGCCGGGTACACGTGCGAGATGTCCCACGTCAGCGCGGTGGCGCCGAAGTAGCCCTGCCCAGGATCGAGCCGACCCTCGAGCAGGTGCAGGCGATTCATGTTCTGCAAATCGTCGTCGGGAAAATCGATGCGGCCACCGAACTCGGCCTCGCCGCTCGACTCGAAGCCCTGCCCCGGAAACCACGCCGGCGACCAGCCGCCGCCAATCCAGATGCGCCGGTGCATGTCGAAGTTGAACTGCATCACGCGATTCCGCTCGTCGCGCACCCAGCCCGGCGGCGACTCCGCCACCGCCTGCGCCAGCTTGAAGCCGCGCATCCGCTCCACCGTCAGCAGCCCCGGCGGACACACCGGGTGCACGCGCGAGAGCTCGCCCTGCGTGGGGTTGCCGCTGGCGTCGAGCTCGCTGTCGTCGGCGACGAGGCAGGTGCGCGCGCCGTCGTTGCATTGAAAGCGCACGCGTCGAGAGCCCAGGTTCGCGCAGAAGACCGGCTCGTCCCAGTTCAGCGCGGGCAGCGGCCCCGGCTCGCGCTCCACCGCCATCGACGCAGCGGGCGTCGCGTCCGGAGCGGCCTGGGGCGGCTCGTCGGCGAAGGCGAGCGAGGGTGTGAGACACAGCGACACCGCGGCCAGGCCGCGCCACAACGGGCACATTCAGGTCCTCCCGGTTTCCCGGGCGAGGACCACGGTGCAATCGCGTGCCGAGTGCGTGAAGGCACGCGGATCCGCGGACTTCGCGACGCAGCGCGGTGAACGTTGGATGTCCGCCGTCGAAAGCCGGGCGCTGCGCAGCGCACGACGCGGGTGCGTCGGCGGCTACGCACTCGGGAACGAAACCATCTGGTTAAATATGCAGACTGCTCAGGCGTCGAAGCCGCCGCTGCCCAGCCGCTCCAGGAAGCCCGGCAGCACGGGGTGCGTCTCGTGCTCCGTGCCGCACACGTGGCAGTGCACCGGGCCGTGCCACGAGGAGGCAATGCGCAGCGTCTCCTTGCAGCAGAGGAGCGGGAACGGCTTGAGCGCGTCCTCGCTCTCGGGCGGCTCGGGCACGTAGGGATCCGGCGGCACCGCGAGGAACGTCACGTACGGGTTCTCCGAGAGCGTGAGCTGCGGTTGCAGCAACTGGTGGTAGCGCAGCTCGCGCCGCCAGTGGTCCGCGCGCTTCTCCACCGCCGCGCGCTGCTCCACGGTGAGCCAGCCGTCCTCGGGCGCCACCGCGCCGCAGTATGGACAGTGCCGCTCCGGCGGGATGCAGCCGATCTCCACGTCGTTGGCGTGGTTGAGCAGGCGCGCGAGCGCGCGGAACACCGCCGCGGCGTCGCTCGGGCCCGCGCGGACCTTGAAGGTGCGGTGGCAGGTCGGGCACTCGCGGCGAACCAGGCCGTGGGCGTCGACGCCCAGCACGAACGGCTCGCCCTCGATCTCCAGGTTGGGCATCGGCTCTCCGTCAGCGCGCGGCGACTCGCCGGCGCGCGGCCATCCCTGCCACCAGCGCCACGCCTGCACTCACCAGCGCGAAGAGCAGGAAGAGGTGCTCCCAATTTCCCAGCGGCGCCCCCGACACCAGGGCCAGCGCCCAGAGCGCGAGCAGCAGCACCGTCGCCATCCACGTCATCGCGCCCTCCGCGCCTCCGCTCATGGGTAGGGCGTGCGCGAGCGGGCAACCAGCGCCTCGGCGCCACCCACGCTGTCCACGCGCGTGCCGCGGATGGGAAAAGTCTTTCCCACCCATCCGAAGCAGCGAGGCCTCAGCCGCTCGCCTGCTCTCCGAGCAGACGCGCTGGCACGCGCGGTGCTGAAGCCCGATCGCGGAGCGCGGGGGCGGCGGATGGCGGCGGCGACGGCGGCGAGGCCCGATCTGGGCCGGGTAGGCCTCTGGGGTCGGCTGGCGCTCGGGGCGGCGCTGGGTTCGGCGGCGGCGGTCGGGGTTTGGGGAACGCAGGCGCGGGTGTCCGGGGGGGCGCCCGCGCCTGCCGCAGTGAACGAGACCGCGGTGCTGCGCGAGCGGCTCGCCCTGGTCGAGGCGCGGCTCGGCAAGCTGGAGGCGGCGCAGGCCCGGACCACCGACGCCGCGACTCGGATCGATTCGCGCACGCAGCGCCACGACGCGGTGCTGGCCACGCTGGTGGAGGCCGACGCCTGGAGCGAGGCGGCGGAGCTGGGCATCGCCAAAGCCATGGCGCTGAGGCACACCGGGCTCGCCCCGCGCGACGAGATCCGGCTCGCGGCGACGATCGTCCGCGAGGCGCACAGCCAGGGCCTCGACCCACGGCTGGTGGCGGCAGTCGTGGAGGTCGAGAGCGGCTTCGATCGCTTCGCGATCTCTCCCGTGGGCGCGCTGGGCCTGATGCAGCTCATGCCCGCGACGGCCAACGCGCTCTCGCCCGGCGACGGCGCCTCCCGGCTCTTCGAGCTGGAGGGCAACGTGGCGCTGGGGTGTCGATATCTCGCCACCCTGGTGCGCGAGTTCGGCGGCGTGGATCGCGCGCTGCTCGCCTACAACATGGGGCCCGCCGGGGCGCGCAAGGCGCTCGCTGGCCCGCGCGCGAGAGAGCTGCTCGCCGGCTACCCGCAGCAGGTGCAGCGTGCCCGAAAGCGGATGATGCGCGACAGCCATGAGGACGCGGCGCTCGCGCGCGTTGAACAACCTGTGGAGAAGTCCGGGAACGACGCGGTCCGACCACTCCGCGACGGGACCGCCGTCCGCTGATCGACTCCGGCGGCGGTGGGCCGTGGCGTGCGCGTGACGGGTCTGCGAATTGATCGCGGCTGCCCTTGTTTCGCCACAGGGGCGTGCTCACCTTCGGGCTTGCCAGGGGTTGCTTGGCTGCTCGCTCGCCGTCGGAGCCAGAGAACATGGTCGAGTTCAGAATGCAGCGCGAGGTGCGGCAGGGAGTGGCCCGGTTTCGGCTGGAGGGTGTGTTCACCGGGCAGGCGGCGTTCGCGCTGGTGCAGGCCCTGCGCGACGAGCGCGGCTCGGTGCTGCTCGACTTCGCCAAGGTGGAGCGCGTGGTGGACTTTGGCCTCGCCGCGCTGGCCACCGAGCTGCGCGCGCCCGAGGTCGCGAGCTTGAAGGTCGAGCTGCGCGGGCTCTCGGCGCACCAGCGTCGGCTGATGCAGTACTTCGGCCTCGAGGTCGACCGCGACGCGACGCCCAAGCACGACGATGCGACGGCGGATCCGATGGTGGCCCAGGTGGCGCTGGTGCCCGCGTAGGGAAGATTCCTTCCCACTCGCGAAGCCCCATCCCCAACCCTTCCCCCTCCTACCGGGGGAAGGGAGCGCATTGGCTTCCAGAACCCAGGAACGAGGAACGAACGTCGATTGGCACACTCTGAGCTAGACTCCAGCGTGCATGGTGGCCGAGCCGAGACCCATCACCCGCGCGCCGAGCCTTCTCAGTCCCGAGGCCGCGCAAGCGCTCCTGCAGAAGATCGCTGCGAACGTCGAACGCGCGGTGCAAGGCAACACCGAGGCGGTGCGCCTGGCGCTCGTCGCGCTCTGCGCGCGCGGTCACCTGCTGCTCGAGGGCGTGCCGGGCGTGGGCAAGACCTCGCTGGCGCAGGCGCTGGCGCGCTCGCTGGAGCTCTCCTTCACGCGCATCCAGTTCACGAGCGATCTCTTGCCCGCGGACATCGTGGGCGCCACGGTCTTCGATCCGCGCGCGGTGAGCTTCAGCTTCCGTCCGGGCCCGATCTTCGCGCAGGTGGTGCTCGCCGACGAGCTCAACCGCGCGCCGCCGCGCGTGCAGAGCGCGCTGCTCGAGGCCATGGCCGAGGGGCAGGTCTCGACCGATGGCGGGGCGCGGCCGCTGCCGGAGCCGTTCTTCGTCATCGCCACCCAGAACCCGCGCGAGCACGCGGGCACCTTCCCGCTCCCGGACGCGCAGCTCGATCGCTTCCTCTTGCGGCTCACGCTGAGCTACCCCGACCGTGCCAGCGAGCGGAACATCCTCCTGGCGCGCGGCGAGACGGAGCCGCACAAGTCGCTCGCGCCGGTGGCCAGCGCAGCGGACGTGGGGGCGCTGCAGACGGCCACGGCAGCGGTGCGCGTGGAGCCGCCGCTCGCGGACTACGTGGTCGCCTTGGCGGAGCGGACCCGCGCGGCCGGCTTCGCGCACGGCGGGCTCTCCACGCGCGGCGCGCTGGCGCTGCTGCAGGCCGCGCGCGCACACGCGCTGCTCCGCGGCCGTGGGCACCTCTTGCCGGATGACGTGAAGGCCGTGGCCGGCCCGTGTCTGGGGCACCGGCTCGCCCCGCCCGGCTCGGATGGCTTCGAGGTGGATCGCGCCGCGGCCGAGCGCCTGGTGGCGCAGGTGCTGGCGGATGTGCCCGTGCCGATCTGACATGTCACGTTTTGGTTAACAACCGATGAGCCTTCTGGGCCGCATCCTCGATCGCCTCGGCACCGTGCAATCGCGGGTGGGCCCGCCGCGCAAGCTGAAGGTCACGCGCGAGGGCTGGTTCTATGGCCTGCTCACCCTGGGCGTCGGCGCGGCGGCCATCAACACCGGCAACAACCTCCTCTACCTGGTGCTGGGCCTGCAGCTCGCGTCGATCGTGATCAGCGGCGTGCTCAGCGAATCGGTGATCACCGGGCTGGAGCTCACCTCGCTCGGCGCCGGTGACGCGCGCGTGGGCGAGCCCGGCGCCTGGCTGCTGCGCATCGGCAAGCGTCGCGGTCGCGTTCCCAGCTACTCCATCACCCTCACCGCCGCCGACGGCCCCGCGCGCGGCGCCAGCGCGGGCGTGCTCCGCCTCGCGCTCGGGACCACGCAGACGGTCGAGCTCCGCTTCACGCCCGAGCGCCGCGGGCGCTTCGTGGCCAAGAAGATCACCATCGCCACGCGCTTTCCCTTCGGGCTCTTCGAGAAGTCGCGCGAGCTCACCGCCGAGCAGGAGCTCTTCGTGTATCCGCGTCGCGGCGCCGCACCGCTCGAGTCCAACCGGCCCCGCCCCGACGACGGCCCGCGCCGCACCCACCGCGCTGGCCGCGGCCCGGAGCCGCTCTCGCTTCGCGGCTGGCTCCCGGGCGACGGGCTCTCGCGCATCCACTGGCTCAAGAGCGCCCAGCTCGGCACCTGGGTCGCCGCCAACCGGGAGCACGAAGAGGCGCCGGCCGTGGAGCTGCGCGTGGATCTGCGCGCCCAACCGGATCCGTCGGACCTCGCGCGGCTGGAGATGGAGCTGGAGCGCGCGGCGTCGGGCGCCGAGGCCGCGGTGTCCAAGGGCCAGCGCGTGCTCCTGCTGCTCGGGACGCAGCGCGTGGATGGTGCCGCGGACGCATCCGGCCGTCGCCGCTTGTTGCGCGCCCTCGCCGCCGCCGAGCCGGAGCTGCCACCATGAAGTGGCCCAAGCTCTCGTTGCCCGGCGCGCGCCGGCTCGCCAGCCACGCCGCAGCCCTCTCCGCGTTCGCCGCCATGACCACCGGCGGCGAGATCCCCTGGCCAGCGACCGCCGCGTTCGTGGCGGTGGTGATCGCCTCGCTCGCCAAGCGCGACCGCCCCATCCCTGGCCTCTCGGCGGCGCTCACCGTGGCCACCGCGGGCGCGGGCGTGGTGCTGCTCTTCCTGGTGGCGCAGGGCCCGCTCGACCTCGTGCTCGGCGCGAGCCTCTTCGCTGCGGCGGTATGTGCCAACCGCCTGCTCGGCCGCAAGAACCCCGCCGACGATCCGCTGCTCCTGCTGACCACGCTCCTGCTCCTCGCCGCCGGCGCCGCGCTCTCGGGCGAGGTGGCGTACGCGGCCTGCTTCGTGGCCTACGGCTTCTCGGCCACGCTGGCCCTCACCTTGAGCCACCTCGAGCGCTCCGCCGAGGAGGCCCACCTCTCGCCCACCGCGCGCGACGCGCTGCTCGGACCGAGCCTGGCGCTCTCCGTGACGGGGCTCTCGGCGCTGGCGCTGCTCGGCGCGGGCGCGGTCTTCGTGTTCTTCCCACGCTTGAACGCGCAGTGGCTCGGCCGGCAGCGCGGCGCGCACGGCGCCACCGTCGGCTACACCGGCCAGGTGGAGCTCGGCGGCAGTGGCGAGCTGGGCACCGACGCCCGCCCTGCCCTCCGCGTCCGCTTCCCCGACTACCCCGCCGACCACCTCCCGCGCACGATCGTCGACGAGGAAGGCTCGCTCGACCTCCTCTGGCGCGGCGGCGTGCTCGACACCTTCGACGGCAAGACCTGGAGCCAGACCCCGAGCACGGGACGCAAGGGCCGCGTCGATGGTCACAAGCCGATTCCGGGCACGCCGACTGGACCGGTGGCGCTGCGGGCGCAGGTGGAGGTCCTGCCCCAGACGCAGTCCATGCTCATCTTCTCGCCTGGCGAGCCGCAGGCGGCGCGCATCCTCTCCCTGGACACGCCGCAGGAGCGTCAGCGTGGCTCGCTGGCGATGATCGATCGCCAGGGGCGCGCGTACATCTTCCCGCAGCCGGAGGGCTACTACGCGTACGAGGTGTGGACCAAGCCGGTGGACGGCGCGCACCTCCGCGGCCAGGGCCGCGACTACCCCGACGACATCCGCGCGCGCTACCTCCAGCTCCCCGAGAACCTCGACCCGCGCATCGCCGCGCTCGCCAAGCAGTGGGCAGGCACGGCCGCCGAGCCGCTCGATCAGGCCCAGGCGCTGGTCAACCACCTGCGCACCGAGTACCGCTACTCCACCCAGCTCCCCGGCGCCGTGGCCGATCCGCTGGCCGACTTCCTCTTCACGCGCAAGGCCGGGCACTGCGAGTTCTTCTCCACGGCCATGGCGGTGATGCTCCGCACCCTGGGCATTCCCTCGCGCGAGGTCACGGGATTTGCGGGAGGCATCCGCGCGCCTGCGGGTGACCACTTCATCGTCCGCGGCGGCGACGCCCACGCCTGGGTGGAGGTCTACGTGCCGGGCACGGGCTTCGTGGACTTCGATCCCAGCCCGCCGTCCTCGCGCAACGCCGTCCCCACCGGGGCCACCGCCTGGCTCATGGCCCTCTCCGACACCGCCAGCGAGTGGTGGCGCCAGGCGGTCATCGACTACAACCTGCGCACCCAGCTCGAGGCGCTTCGGCGCGCGGGCCAGGCCCTCTCCGGGGTCGCGGAGCGCTTCTCACGCACCGACGACGAGCCGCACGCGCTGCCCTGGCGCCGCTTCACGCCGCTGCTCTGGCTGGTCGGCGTGGTGATGGCGTTCGTCGCCGTGCGCCGCGCGCTCCGTCGATCGCACAAGCCCTCGCCGGGTGACGAGGCCGCGGAGGCGTACGCCAAGCTGCTGCAGCTGCTCGCGCGACGCGGCGTTCACCGCGGCGACGCGGAGACCGCCCGCGAGCTCTGCGCCCGGTTGCACCGCGAGGCCTTCGCGCACGCCACCGACGTCGAGCGGCTCACCGCGCTCTACGAGCAAGCGCGCTTCGCCGGGCGCCCCTGGGACGCCGGACAGCGCGCCCAGGTGAGCCAGCTCCTGGGCGCCGTCCGCCGCTGATCGTCTGCGGACTCGCTAGTGGCAGTAGCCCGGGTGCACCAGGCTGCTGAAGAGCTTCTTGCAGCTCTGGCCCGAGGGACAGGCGTCGGCGGTGCCCGCAGCCGCGGCGGTGTCGCAGATGCGGTAGCAGAGCGACTGGCCGGAGCTGTTGGTGAGGCACTGATCGCCCTGCTGGCAGCCGTCGGGCGCGTTGGAGCAGTCCTGACCGGTGCCGATGGGGCTCTTGGGCTGCGCCGCGCAGTAGCCGAGCGGCTGGCCGGTGATGCGGTCGCCGAAGACCCAGTTGCACTTCGCGCGCGGGCCGCCGCAGAAGGTGGTGCAGCCCGACTGGGTGGCGTCCGCCGTCCAGGGATCGCACGGGGTGTCGCAGCCGCCCACCTGGTAGGTGGACACGAGGTTCACGCCCTGGAGCGACACGCAGGTCTGGCTCGCCGGGCAGCCGGGGATGCTGTTCGTCCCGCCCGCCTGCACGTCGCAGAGGGGCGAGCACACGCCGCCCATGCACCAGCTGTCCTTGCCGCAGAGCAGATCCGGGTACGCCGCGCCCGCCGCCGTGTCGCACGCGTTGCCCACGGTGGAGGCCGTGGTCGGGGCCACCGCCTGGCAGAAGCCAAAGACCGTGGAGAGATCGCCGTAGTACTGCGGCACGCACATGGTGTTCGGGTGGCCCGCGCACGGCTGGTAGAGCACCGAGGGATCGCTCTTGAGGCCACTGCCGCAGAACGGATCCGAGCTGTTGCTCGGGTCGGTGCAGCTGCCGTCGAGCGTGGCCGCGCCGTCGAAGCAGAGGATGGGCTGGCACGCCGGCACGCCGCCGCTCTGGTCGCAGAGCATGGAGAGCTCAGGCGGGTTGGAGTTGCTGGAGTCGATGGAGATGGCCGTGGTGCAGTCGGTGTCGGCGGTGCAGGTGGGCGCGCAGATCGAGCCGTGGCCGTTGCCGAAGAGCGCCGAGTACAGCTGCGAGAAGAGCGTATTGCTCGTGCAGCTCAGCCCCGGGCCGCCCGGCGACTCGATGCAGTCGCTGGCGCTGTTGCAGTCGCCGAAGATGCCCGGCTGCGGCGTGCAGGTGTGGCTGGTCGGGTCGCACTTCAGGGGCCCGCCCTTGGCGCAGTAGTCGTTGTTCGGGTCGCAGGGGTCGCCCGCGTAGCAGCCCGACGAGGTCACATTGCAGGTGGTGGGACCGGCCGGGTTGGCGTTGGTGTACTGGCAGGTCATCGCCGGCGCGGTGGAGCCGGTGGAGCCGCTCGAGCCCGTGGAGCTGGCGGTGGTGGTGGTGGTGGCGCCCGTGGAGCCGCTGTCCGAGCCCGACGAGGTGGAGCCGCTGTCCGAGCCCGACGCCGTGGTCGAACCGCTGTCCGAGCCGGAGCCCGAGGTGGTGGTCGAGGTGGTCGAGCCACTGCCCGAGCCCGAGCCCGACGAGGTGGAGCCGCTGTCCGAGCCGGAGCTGGCGGTGGACGCGGTGGTCGAGGAGCTGGAGCTGCTCGCCGTCGACGCCGCAGTGCTGCCCGAAGAGCCGGTGGTCGGCGCCGCCTTGCAGGTCAGGCCCGGGCCGCAGGGGTTGGCGTTGGGATCGCACGCGTCGCCGAGCGCGGCCAGGTGGCACACGTTGCCGCCGTCGCCCGCGGCGATGCAGGCGAACTGGGTGCCGTGCGCCGCGTCGCCACAGCAGTCGGCCGCGGTGGCGCAGGCCTCGCCGTCGTTCTTGCAGGTCGGCAGGTGCGAGGTGGTGCAGATGCCGTTGCTGCACACCAGCGCGCCGCAGCAGGTGCCGCCGGAGCTGCAGTCGTCGCCGAGCGCGAGGCACACCGCGGTCGAGCCGCAGCTGCCGCGGCAGTAGCCATTGGTGCAGGTGAGGCTGTTGCCACAGCCCACGCTGCCGTCGCACGGGTCGCCCTCGTGGCCGGGCAGCGCGCAGGTGCCCGCGCCGCCGCAGAGGTAGCCGGTGCAGCAGGGGCTCGTGGCGTTGCAGGTGGCGCCGGTCTGGCCGCAGCCGCCGCCGGTGCTCCCGCCCGAGCTGCTGCCGGTGCTGGTGGTGGTCGTGGTGCTGCCCGAGCCGCCGGTGCTGCTCGCGGTGGTGCTGCCCGTGCCCGCGGTGGCGCCAGTGGTGCCCGACGACGAGCTGCTGGACTTGCTGCCCGAGCAGCCCGCCGCGAAGACACAGAGGGCGAGGAGGATCGACTTGCGCATGTCAGGTCCTTCGGAAAGAAGTCGCGAGCGAATATCCGGATTCAGCCCTGGGTGCAAACGCGGTCAGGGGTCCACGCCGGGCGGCGTCGACGAGCCTTCGCCTTGACCGCGCCCGCTGCGGCGCTTACTCAACGCCCGCCCCGTGACCGCGCCCACCTCAGAGTTCGTCGACCCCGCCGGCCAGGCGCTCCTGGACCTCGGCTTCCCCCGCCTGCTCGAAGCGCTCGCGGGTCGCGCCCGCACCGACCTCGGTCAGGCGCGCGCCCTGCGGCGGCCGCTGCACGCCGACGCCGACGACGTCCGCGAGGCGCTGGCGATGGTGGAAGAAGCGCGGCTGCTCGCAGGCGAGCAGCGGGTTCTCCCTCTGGCCGGCGCGCGCGACGTGCGCGCCCTGGTGGCTCGCGCGGGCAAGGGCGCCACGCTCGAGGGCCCCGAGCTGGTGCAACTGGCGCACGTGATGGCCGCGCTCTCGCGCACGCGTGACTTTCTCGAGGACGTGGCCGGTCGCGTGCCGCGGCTGGCCCGGCTCGGCGAGCAGCTCGTCGATCTGACGTCGCTGGCGCGGCGGATCGATTCTGCCTTCGAGCCTTCGGGGCAGGTGTCGGATCGCGCGAGCCCCGAGCTCGCCGCCGCGCGCGAGCGCTCGCGCGGGCTGCACAAGCAGCTCAAGTCGAAGATCGAGGACCTGCTCGCCGACGTGGAGAACGAAGAGCTCCTCCGCGATCGATATTTCACGCTGCGAAATGATCGCTACGTCGTGCCGGTGAAGGCGCAGCACCGCGCGCAGCTTCCGGGCATCGTCCACAACGCGAGCCAGAGCGGCCAGACGCTCTTCGTGGAGCCGCAGCCGCTCATCGGCCTGGGCAACGAGCTCGCCATCGCGCAGTCGGTGGCCGCAGAGGAAGAGCGGCGGGTGCTGCAGGAGCTCACCGATCTGGTGGGCAAGCGCGCCGACGAGCTGCTCGAGGCGCTGGAGGCCATCGCCGCGCTCGACGAGGCCGAGGCCTGCGCACGGCTCGCCAACGATCTGCACGCGAACGTGCCGGAGCTCACCAAGCCCTCGAGCCCCTTCAACCTCAAGGCGCTGCGGCATCCCTTGCTGGTGCTGCAGGGCAAGAAGGTCATCGCCTCGGACGTGCGGCTCGAGGCGCCGGCGCGCGCTCTCATCGTCTCGGGACCGAACGCGGGCGGAAAGACCGTGACGCTCACGGGCGTCGGGCTCTGCGCGCTCATGCTGCGCGCGGGCCTGCCCATTCCGGTCGAGGCGGGCTCGAGCCTGCCGCTGTATCCCGGGGTCTCGTCGGCGATCGGCGACGCGCAGGATCTGGGTCGCGACCTCTCGACTTTCAGCGCGCACATCACCGCGCTGCGCGACATCTTGAAGAGCTGCGGCCCGGGCTCGCTGGTGCTCATCGACGAGGTCGCCGCCGACACCGATCCGCGCGAAGGCGCCGCGATCGCCACGGCCATCC
The DNA here is from genome assembly GCA_018266075.1 of Deltaproteobacteria bacterium. Lineage (GTDB taxonomy): Bacteria > Myxococcota > Myxococcia > Myxococcales > SZAS-1 > SZAS-1. Next base: position 30,988 of record JAFEBB010000075.1, read on the forward strand.
TCGAGGCGCTGCTGGAGCACGGCGCCACGTCGATCGTCACCACGCACCTCGAGGAGCTCAAGGCGCTCGGGCTGGGCGACACGCGCTTCGCCAATGCGCACGTGGGCTTCGACCCGGTGAACCTCGCGCCCACGTACAAGCTGCACCTCGGCTCGCCGGGCGCGTCGAGCGCCATCGAGATCGCCCAGCGCGTGGGCCTGCCTGCTGCGGTGTGCGAGCGCGCGCGAAGTCACCTGTCGGGAACCGCGGGGCCGCTCGCGAAGGCGCTGGAGAAGCTCGAGGCCGAGCGCGCGGCGCTGGAGACGGCGCGCCTCGAGGCGCAGAAGCTCGCCGCCGACGCCAAGGCCGAGCGCGACGCCGCCCAGGCCCAGCTCCGCGACATCGAGACGCGGCTCCGCGCCGAGAGCGAGGCCGCGCGCGCCAAGCTGGTGAAGGATCTCGAAGCCGCGCAGGTGCGCGTGTCGGAGCTGGTGGCCGAGCTGCAAGTGCAGCCCACGCTCGCCAAGGCCGCCGAGGTGCGTCGGCAGCTGCGCGAGGAGGAGTCGTCGCAGAAGCGCGAGCTCGCGAAGAGCCAGGCCGAGCCCAGCGAGCCCGAGGAGCGCGGCGGCGAGCTCACGGTGGGCGCGCGCGTCCGCGTGATCTCGCTCGGGCGAGAGGCGCAGGTCAGCTCAATCGACGGCAACGAGGCCACGGTACAGGCGGGCGCGCTGCGCATGCGCGTGCCGCTCGACGATCTCGTTCCGCTCAAGGGCAAGGCCAAGATCCCCGAGCCGAAGCTCAAGGCCGCCGCGGGCGCGCAGCTCGCCAAGGCCGCGACCACGGGCGCGGGCAAGCTCGCGGCCCCCATTGAGCAGGTCGACGTTCGTGGCCTCCGCGCCGAGGACGCGCTGCGCATGGTCGAGGCTTTTCTCGATCGGCTCTACGGCGAAGGACGGCCCGCGGCGGTCATCGTGCACGGGCATGGCACGGGCGCGCTCAAGGCCACGCTGCGCGAATATCTGCAGCAGTCGCCGTATGTGGAGCGCTGGCAAGCCGAGAGCGGCGACGGCGCGACGCGCGTGGAGTTTCGCGGCTAATTAACCAATCGGTTAACCCGACGTCGCGACCTTCCTGGCCATGTCGATGAGCTTGTTCACCGTTTTCCAGTTGCGCGCGGTGGCCTTCCCGCCCAGCCGCTTCTCGAAGTAGTCCACGGTGAGCCTGGTCTCTGCGGCGCTCACCACGCTCATGAAGATCTCGCGCCCGAGCACGAGGTAGCTGTCGCCGGGCGAGCGCTTGGGATCGAGCGACGCCAGCGCGGGCTTCTTCGGCACATCCGACAGAAACATCACGTGCAGCCTCTTCGGCTCGCCGACGAGCTTGGGGAAGGGATTCTCCGCTGGCACGGCCGCGAGCTCTTCGTCGGTGCGCAGCACCACGGGCACCGTGCACTTGAACTTCTTGGCGATGGCCGCCTCGAGCTCGGTCGCAAGCTTCGACTCATCGGTCGCGGCATGCCGGAAGACGACGTTGCCGCTGTTGACGTACGTCTCGACGCCGGCGCCGCCGAGCTTGCCGAAGAGCGCGCGCAGCTGCTCCATGGGCACCTTGTTGTTGCCCCCGACGTTGATGGCCCGGAGCAGCGCGACGTACGTCTTCATGGTGTTGCCCCTCGTCCACAGGCCCCGGATGGTACGGGAAAAGTGCGATCGCAGCGTCCGCGCTTTCGCTCCACGCAGAATCCTTTGCGTTCAAACGAATTCAGGGGTGCTTTTGCTTGAATTCGTGATCTGGCCGGCTCACTCTTGTGCGCCACGCAGAGGAGGTCACCGTGATCACGCTTGCACGCATTGTCCTCGCGGCCGCCACGCTCGCTGCCGGCACTGCTGCCGCCGACGAGCTCCCGCACTACACGCTCACCGAGCCCGCCATCGTGCAACTCGACGAGGGCGGCGGCGAAGGCGCGCACGGCGTGGGCTCGCTGCTCTCCGGCCGCACCGTGGGCGCAGGCGCCGATGTGATCCAGGCGCAGTTCGGCTGGCCGCTGGTGGGCATCAGCTACCTGCACGGCATTCACGACAAGCTCGACGTGGGCGGCACCTTCGCGTTCGCCTACGGCTTCGAGGGCACCGTCCACACCAACCCCGGCCTGAAGATGGCGGGCCTCATCCGCGTGGGCTTGCTCGACAACGGCAAGGTGAACCTGGGCATCCGCTTCGATCCCGGGATCACCATGTACTTCAATGACCCGTTCACGTTCGGCATCGCCACGCCGATTCAGCTCGCGCTCGGCGTCTCCGCGGGCGACGCGATCATGATCAGCTTCGCCATCAGCATGCCCATGACGGTGTTCTTCACGCCCGACGTGTTCTTCAGCATGCCCATCCTCTCGGGCGTGGGCGTGGAGTACCACGTGGACTCGCACCTCTCGGTCACGCTGAACACCGGCTTCGGCCCGGATGTGTTCATCGGCCGGAATGGACACGGCACCGAGTTCGCCTTCTTCACGCTGGCCGGGATCGGCTACCGTCTGTAGCCATGACCACCCTCTTCCACGACCGCGGCGACGTCATGAACTTCGTGGGCCGGCTGCCCGGCTCGCCCGCGCTCAAGCCCGACGGCGCGCCCACCCTGGTCACCGGCCACGACGCCGCTGCCGACGCCAAGCGCGTGGGCTGGGCTGCGTTCTTCAAGGCCCTCGAGTCGCGGCAGCTCGCGCTGCGCTCGGCCGACGACGGCAGCTGGAGCTTCGTGCAGCGCCACGCGGCCGCCGACGCGCCTGCGCCCGCGCCGACTGCGCACTGATTACTTCGGGTCGGGAACCTTGGGCGCCGGCACCGGCTGCGGCTGCGCCTTGAGGTACGAGAGGAACGCGTCGCGCACGAGCTTGCCGGTCTCGGTGACGTTCTTCTTGCCCACGCCGTCCATCACCGCCTTGGTGCCGTCGCCGCCGTTGGCGAGGAAGTCGTTCGTCGCGAGCACGTAGGTCTTGGCGGGATCGATCGCGGAGCCGTCGGCGAGCGTGACCTTGGTCGTGCCCGGGTGCGCGCGATCGAAGTCGAGCTTGCCGCCCGCGAGCTGCGGGAAGCCGTGCCCCGCCTCGAGCGGCGCGGTGAGCAACGCCTCAAGCTGCTTGCCCGTGAGCTTGATGCCCACCACGCGGTTGTCGAAGGGCAGCACCTCGAAGAGCTGGCCGAACTTGAGTGAGCCGCCCGGCAGGTCCGCGCGCACACCGCCCGCGTTGGTGAGCCCGAGATCCGCGCCGGGCACCGCCGCGCGGATGGCCTCGGCCACGAGGATGCCGAGCGGGCTGGGCGCATCGTGCTTGCGCGTGAGCGGCGTGGCCATGGTCACGCCGATGGGCGCCTCCTGCTGCGCCTTCACCGCGGCCAGGAACGGCGCCATCGTCTTCTCGATCTTCTCGTCCGGCACCAGCTTCTGATCGAGGAACTTGGCGTCCGTCTCGCCGGTGCTGTTCTCGCGCACGCGGCAGCCGCCCTCGGCCCAGTCCTGCATGCACACGTCGACGGGCGGGTGGATGTTGGTGGTCACCTTCCCTGCCGAATCGACGCACGCCTCCACCCAACCGAACGACGCGCCGTAGCTCCCGGCCTCGCTCACCGCCACGCCCTTCACGAACTGCGCGATGTACTTGTGCGTGTGCCCGGCAATGGCCACGTCGAGCGTGCCTTCGGGGAGCGCGTCGAGGAGCGACCAGAGCTCGCTGTGCGCGTTGCAGCTGGAGTTGTCGTGCGGGTCGTCGATCTTGGCGCAGTCGCCGCCGATGTGCGCGACGAGCACCACCACCTTCGCGCCCTGCTTGCGCAGCGAAGCGGCCTCGCGCTTCACGTCGTCGGCGGGGTTGCGGAACTCCAGCGAGGCCACGTTGAGCGGCACGGTCACGGTGGGCGTGTCGGGCGTGATGGCGCCGATGACGCCGACCTTCACGCCGTTCACGGTGACCAGCGCGCTCGGCTTCAAGTTCTTCCAGGTGGGCCGCTTGCCGGTCTGCGCGTCGTAGATGTTGCATGCGAGGAACGGAAAGTGCGCCTCGGTCATGCGCTTCTTGATCGCGCCGAGCAGGTCCGGCTCCGTCTTCTCGGGGCCGAAGTCGAACTCGTGGTTGCCCAGCGCCGCGGCCTGGTAGCCGAGCGCGTTGTACGCCGCGATCACCGCCGCGCCCTTGGAGAGGTTCGACGGGACCGTGCCCTGGAAGAGATCGCCGCCGTCGAGCAGCAGCGTCTGCTTGGGGTACTTCGCGCGGAGGATGTCGAGGTACGCCGCGAAGTCGGCGAGGCCACCCTGCTGCACCTCGATGGGCTTCTGCACCGCCGGCTCGGGCGGCTTGGCCTGGGGATCTGCCGAGGGCGGCTTGGCCTCGGGCGCCGGCGGCTTGGCGCGGTGGATGTCGGGCTCGATGTGGCCGTGCAAGTCGTTGGTGCCGATGATCTGCACGCACTTGGGCGCCTTGTGATCGGCGGCGGTGGTGTTGGCGGCGAGGAGCAGCGCGGGCAGCCAGGCGAGCATTCGATGGACCTCGATGCGGCCGTGCAGCCGCGTGGCCGGGATTGTAGGCGGGGCACGCGGGTCGACGCACGGAATCCGCCGGGGGAGCGCTCGCCTGCCCGTTGCCGGGCGCCGCGGCTGCCTTCACCTTCACGGCGATCGCTGGAGGCGCGAATGTCGAACGTGGACCAACCGGACAAGCCCTCGGATGCCGTGGGCTGGGGTCACTGCCAGCACTGCCGCTACTTCGGCCAGCACGGCGCGGGCGACTTCTCGGAGGACCTGGCCGAGCGGCGCTGCCACCAACCGGAGCTCCTCGACTTCGAGCTCTTCGTGACCGGCTCCGGTGGCTGCAACCACTTCCAGAAAGCCGCGGGCGAGTCGATGAGCCTCGAGGAGCCGACCGACACGCCGTCGCTGCACTAAGGAATGGCGAGCCGCTGGGTGACGTCGACCGTGTAGTACGGCAGGTTGCCGTAGCCGCCCGAGCCGCTGATGCTCACGTCGAACGTGTCGGTGTACGCGGTGCCGGTGAAGGTCGCGGTGCCGTCGGACTGGCAGTAGATGGTGAACGAGGAGCTGAAGTTCGAGCTGGTCTTGCTGTCGAACGAGATCGTGCCCGCTTCGTAGCCCGCGTAGCCGCTCTGGCAGATCTGCGCCGAGCCGTTGTGCAGCACCTGGCCGGTGACGGTCACCTGCACTGGTGTCTGCACGTCGTAGTTCAAGGTCGAGTTGCCGCTCACCGCCTGGCCCGTGGCGA
>JAFEBB010000076.1 GCA_018266075.1 Deltaproteobacteria bacterium
AAGAAAGCAGCCTGAGTGCTATCAACTACGTGTCTCAGAAATCGGAAGCGGTACATGAGCCGCAAATCGCGATTCGCGCGGCCTTCTCTCGCACAAGCCTCGAATCCGCCGCTCAGGCCAGTCCCGAATCACGGCTCCATCGTGCACCTGCACGACGGCACGAGGTCATCGTGCACTTGCACGATGACCGAGACCGATGCGGTCGGCGACGCGCAACCGGCCGGAATCACTCGAGCGGAGCGCAAACTCAGGCCTCGCCGTGCAGCTCGAGCCGGGCCAACAGCCCGCCCCCGTCTTCGGCCCCAAAGATCATTCGTCGAGCAAATACAGCCGGTTATGGCCTGGCACGAAGTCCGCAATACCGGTCTTCGTCGGCGCGCTGCAACGGAGCATCGGGCTCCCGAGGAACGCGACGGCATAACCGCAGCAAACACAAGGAGTTGTGCCATGGCTGGGAACACTGTGAAGCAGGCTCACGACACGCTGATCGGGAAGGCGGAGCGGTACCTCGTGGTGCTCAGGGGGATGAACACCCCGGAGGCCACCGAGCTCGGGGCGAAGATCCAGCCCGAGGTCGACACCTGCATCGCCTCGGTGCAGGAGACCCTCGACTACCGGGTGCGGATCAAGAGGCTGAAGGCGAACGCGAAGTCCACGACGGCGGACCTGAAGATGGTGGTGGGCGGCACGTACGCGCTCATCGAGTCCACCGACCCCAAGCTCTACGCGAAGCTCCCGCCTCGCGAGAACTGGTCGGACGCCGCGGGCCCGGTGCAGGCGCAGCACATCATCAACGCGCTGCACGACACCGGCTCGAGCTCGGCCAAGACGTACGCCAAGCAGATCGAGACGGTGCTTGCGGCGGCGGACAAGGCGAGCCAGGCGCTGGCGGCGGCGGGCTCGGGCACCACCAGCGTTGGCGACGCGGCGACGGCGATGGCCCAGCTCCGGATGCTGATCGGCCAGGCCGACCTGTACCTCCGCAAGCTGGCCCCGAAGGGCTCGGTGCTCGCCGGCCAGCTCAAGACGGCGCGCGGCGCGAAGGGCGGGAAGAAGAAGAAGCCCACCGCGGCCACGGGCACCGGCTCCACCGCGAGCACGGGCTCCACCACCAGCAGCAAGTCGGGCTCCGCCCCGACCGCCAGCTCGACCTCGACGCCGGCTCCCTCCCCGGCTCCCGTGGTCCAGCCCGCTCCGGTCCTGGCCAACCCCGCTCCGGTCCAGCCCAGTCCGGCGCCCGCTCCGGCTCCGGTGACGCAGCCCGCGCCCGCTCCGGTGCTCCAGAGCGTGCCCTCCCCGACCGGCGGTGACGTCACCGCCATCGCGCCCATGGTCAACGGCGCGACCGGTCCTCAGCAGCTCAACGGCGCCGCGCACTGATGCCGGCCCGAACGAGGCCGGCGACACGGAGAAGACATTCCGTGTCGCCGGCCTCTTCTTTTTGGGGAACTCGTCATGAAAACGATCCAGAAGGAGCTGCGCCATGGGCGGATCACGGAGTCGTCGACGAAGGGTGCCATGGGTGCACGTGCCGCACTTCACGCTGGTCATTCTTCGCAGGCCGGGGCCGCTCACCCGGTTCTCGGGAAGAACGGTGGCAGCGATGTGCCGGAGGATGGGTTGGTCGTTTCAAATCAAGCCGGACGGATCCACTGCGTCGAGCGAGAGCTGGTGGAGGCCGTCTTCTACCCGCCCCACTCGCCCCGGACGGAGAGCACGGCCTACGGCGCCATCCACCACCACCTGGTGCACGCGGAAGATCGGCCCTGCCTAGTGTGCGGCGTGCGGTACTCCACGCTGAAGAGCCGGGTGCACAACCGGTTCGGCGCGGTGCAGCTCGAGACCCACCACGCGCTTATCGAGTGGAGCCTCGCCAAGGCGGTGGACCTCCGGAAGTTCAACGCCGAGATCGTCGTGAGGATGGGAATGGAGCACCCCGAGGAGCAGCTCTACCGGCGGGTGTTCACGCGCAGCGAGATGGAGGCGTGGATTGACCACCACCCAGACAACCTCTGGGTGCTCTGCGACGTGCATCACCGGCACCGCGGCGTGGGGATTCACGCCATCTCGGGGCCGATCTGGGGCGCGCAGGCGCTGCTGATGGATCGATTTGAGCTCGGTTCGCAGGACGCGCTGAAGGCGATGCGCGAGATGGTCGGGACGAAGTAGGCCAAGTCAGAGTTGTGGAACCCGGAGGCCGGCGCGAAAGCGCCGGCCTCTCATTCGGTCAACGGCGCTCTTCCCGGATAGGAACTGCTCTCACCGTGTATTCCGACTGAACGCAGGCAGCCTCACCGCCCCGCTCCCGAAAGACAGATGAATACCGGGCGACTGCACGACGCCACTAAGGCGCCATTGAGCATGTGCCGCCGTCATAGTTGGTCCACATTCGTTGGAGGAAAAAGTGTTCTAAGTTTAGGGACACATTCCACTGATTCACATTCGGCGTCCCACCCCCGGTTCCCGGCGCAGGGTCCCAATCGAATTGGCATGAGTCTGCGTTCTCATGACCTGGGGGGGCTCCATTTGGTGCGTTCTCCGGAATTCCTCCATCGGTCATGTAGTGAATCGTCCATGCCGAGTCCGTCCAACTACTCTGCCGAGGCGGCGCACCCGGGTCAGTAATCATTTCAATGAGTTCATGGTCGATCCAATTGACCATCCCGTCGCCAGCAGCACCCCCGCCATCCGGGTATCCGTTCGGACCCTGGCTTTGATACATCTGGCAGAGTCCGGTACTCGGATTCGGGCACGACTCGGTGTCTCCAACCCAAAGCCAGTGCAGCTGAATGGGATACGGGATGCCCGTAGGATAAAAGGAAACGTCGTCGTGCCAGCCGCATTGATAGTTACCAAGGACGACAGCCCCGCATTCCCAACCGTAGTAGACATTGTCCCCCGTGATCACGACATACACGCCATTGGGATCGACTGGCAGCGCGCCCGCATCCAAGGTTTGAAGGAGCGCATTTGGTAACACTGGCTCCAGATCGGTGATCGTCGAAGACACCGTGCCCGAATAGATCGCGACTCCGCCATACTCGACATCGCTACCAACTACGTCTCCGCGAAGGTCGTTGTACTCGTTCAAGATCGCACCATAGTTCGAACCGCGCAACGCATTCAGGTAGAGGTCAATGACGTCAAAATCAGCTGCAGACACGTGGCCATACTCAAGAACGTAGACCTTGATCGTGCCAGCCATCACGTAGGAGCCGTCATACCCAATGCCGTTGGGCAACCCGTTGGTGAGATCGTTCCAGACGCGGTGGGGCACTGCCAAGATCTGCCAGTTTGGGGCGGACTCCGTTGACGTGGTACTCGACACTTCATTCCAGTGGTAACCGCTACCATTATTGAAGTCGAGCTCCACGCCCGTGAGCTGGCCGGTAGGCACGTCGTGAAAAGCGTACTGCATGACACCGCACACTGTTCCGGGTCCGAACGCGGTGCAGGTGTGAGGATGTTCCCAACTACCGGTGAGCAGTTCTACCTCGGACCCGTAGTCGGCAGGGCCGACCGTCGCCATCGTGTTGAAGGCTCCATTGTGTAAATTGGTGTGTATGAACACTCCGGCGTCCGGAGTGTCGCCATACATGAATGGTCGTACGTCGGCGTAATCTGCATACCCGTCATGGTCGAAGTCGCCCACGGCCATGAGCCACCGAGGTCCGGCGGCGCTGGTGCCGGATGCAATGACACCTGTCCCGCTTATTGGCGAGCCGAACCCACCATCATGATAGTTCTTGTAAACCCAGAACTGCCCCGTCGGGCGATAGTGCTCGACGATGTCTGCGAATCCGTCCCCGTCAAAGTCTCCCGCCATGAATTCCCAACCTGGGTCGCCGTTGGGGCTTTGGGTGGCATGGGTGTATCCGTGGCCCCAGTTGGTACCCGATGGTGCGAATCCGCCATCGCCGTAGTTCTGATGAACCCAAAACTCTCCGCTCGGAAGCCAGTGGTCGATGAAGTCCGCGCGGCCGTTTGCGCTGCTAAAAGACCCAACCAGTTGCTCCCATCCGCCAGTGGTGTTGGAGGACGCCGTCCCATTCTGTGAAGGTCGCCCGCCCCAATTCGCGGAGCTCCAGGTCGGTGGAGAGGTGTTCGCATTGAGATGGACCCAGAACTTGCCTGTGTCCCAAGACTCGTCGCTGTAGTCGATAAGCCCGTCGCCATCGTAGTCTGCTGCAGTGCCGACTCCGAACACCATGAATGGCGCGGCTCCGCCGTCGGGATAGGTGATGCGAGAAGTCGGGGTCGAAAGACTCGGAACCAACACGACGCTGCCAGCATCAGTCATCGACTCGACCGCGATCGCGCTTGGTGGGGGCCCGCCGTCCGAGAATTGTGTCGAGGCGACGACAGGAGCAGGAAGAACGACGGACATGGCGCCAACAATCAGCGCGCCAAATCGACCGTAGCTGCTGGCCATGTTAGGCTCCCGGGAATAGCAGGTAAGACGTCGATTCTGAGGATCGATGCGATGCTAGGTGATCTATGGTTTTGGCGTCGAGTAAACATTCCGGCACCCGTGAAGTGCGTGTAGGACACAGGGCCATGTCCGCCCTCTGTCTGCTGGGGCTCATCGTTGGAGTTGCTGCATGTAGCGGGAGCCAACCCGGTTCAAGCGGAACTGGAGCAACAACTTCGGCCGGGACGGCAGGAGGCACCGCGGGCTCGTCCTCGAGCGGGACGGCGGGAGGCACCGCGGGCTCGTCCTCGAGCGGGACGAGCACAATGGGGGGAAGTGGTGCAGCGTCCGGATCTTCCACAGGAGGTTCAAGCGCAAGTACAAGCGGTTCCGGCTCCACCACGTGCAGCCCCAATCCTGACTTCCACGTGATTGGCGCACCTGCCGATGCCGGGTGGGCAGACGGCGGAGATCTTCCGATCGATGCCTGCGTCGAAGGTTGCCAAGCACTCAACCCAAATCAGGTCATTTGGTGCCACGCCGTTCCTGCGGATGGGGGACTTGAGTGGGACTACGACTGCCAATTCATAGCCGAGTGCGGTTAGTCCGCCCGTCCCGGTGGATCGCCTTCAAGACGAGCATGGGGCTGACCCGAGGCTTAGCGCCTCTCTGATCTCGACCGCGGGCGTACCTCGATGTGAACGGCGGCGATTCGAGTTCCCGGATGCGGGACCGCGGCCCATGCGTCGTCGTCGAGCAGTGGGGTCTCGGCCGACTTCTATGGCGTGGTCTGCAGCTTCCGCCGAGTACTTCTCCGTCCCCCAGAAGCCGAAAGGCCCCAGGTCAACGACCTGGAGCCTTCCGTCATGGTGCCCGGGAAAGGACTCGAACCTTCATGGCCTTGCAGCCGCTAGACCCTGAATCTAGTGTGTCTACCAATTCCACCACCCGGGCAGACGGCGGGACTTATAGAGATCGACCCAAGCCGCGTCAAGGCGTCTTCGGCGGGTGAAAGCCGTCGCCCGCCGCCCTGCTCGCCCCTGCCACCTGACGCGGATCCGAAGTCGCGCTTCGCGTAGAGTCGTGCCGTGAAGAAGCCTCCTTCCAAGGTGCGACTGGCCGTCCGCGAGCTGCAGCTCGTGCTCAGCGTGGGCTGCGGGCTGCTCATCCTCTACTCGGTGGTGTTCGGCTCGCTGGTGCTGCGCTTCGAGCGTCCGCACACCGACAACGAGGTCGTGCTGGTGGCGCTGAGCCTGCTCCTCTCCCGCGGGCCGCTGCTGGTGCTGGCGCCGCTGCTCTGCTTCGCGGCGCGCTGGGTGGTGGACGTGAACCCCTGGCGGCTGGGCCTGGGCACGGCGCTGTTCGTGGAGCTCATGTTCCAGCTCTTGCGCTGGGTGACGGGCGGCTTCGACGAGGCGGGCGTCTTCAATGCCACGCTGGTGCTCCAGATCCTCTGCACGATGGGCGCGGGCGTGCTCGCGGGCTACGCGGCGCGCAAGGCCGCGACGCTGGTCACGGCGCACATGGCGCGCCAGGAAGCGGCGGCCGCCCAGTCGCCCGCGGCCGTGGCGCCGAAGGTCGATCTCGCCGAGCAGATGCGCCAGATCCAGGCTCAAGCGAACGCTCCGGCGACGCCGCCCGCCGAGGACGCCAAGCCGGCGCCGACGGGCACCGAGCCGCCGAAGTCCTAATCCACTTCCACCGCTCGCCGTTTCTCCAGACCTTCTCGGTCCTGCGTCCGAGCAGTGGCCGGCCGCGCGGGTGATCCGTAGCTTTCAATCCGGGCGTCGGGCGGCGGAGGCGGTGGGACATGGGGCGGGCGATGGGGCTCGCCGCGGCGTTGTGCCTGGCAGTGGGCACGGCCGCGGCGCGAACGCCCCCGAGCAAGCAAGCGAGCGATGACCGGCCCTGGACCGAGCGGGCCCTGCTCCCGCCCTCGCGCGCGACGGGACCCGACGTCGCAGGGCTCGTCCGCGCCACCAGCCGCTGCGTGGTGAGCATCACCACCCACGAGCCGAGCCGCCCCGATGCCGACGACGGCGGCGAAGCGGCGCCCGCGGTGGCCGGCGCGCTGCGTCCACCGCAGCTCGAGAAGGGCGTGGGCTCGGGCTTCATCGTCCGCGAGGACGGCCTGGTGCTCACCAACGCGCACGTGGTGCAGGGCGCGCGCGCCATCCACGTGACCGTCGCCGACCAGGGCGTGCCCCAGAAGCTCCCCGCAGAGCTGGTGGGCATGGACGCCGCCGCCGACGTGGCCCTCCTCCGCGTGCGCGCGGGCCGCAAGCTGCCCGTGCTCCCTCTCGGAGAGAGCGACGCCATCCAGGTCGGCCAGTGGGTGGTCGCGCAGGGCAGCCCGTTCGGGCTGGCGCACACGGTGAGCGTGGGCGTGGTGTCGTACGTGGGCCGCAGCGACGTCACCCCCGAAGGCTTCTCCGGCTTCCGCGACTACCTGCAGACCGACGCCGCCATCAACCCCGGCAGCTCCGGCGGGCCGCTCTGCGATCTGCGCGGCCGGGTGGTGGGCATCGTGGACGCCGTGAATCCCACGGGACAAGGCATCGCCTTCGCCATGCCCATCGACATGGCCAAGCGGGTGCTGCCCTCGCTGCTGGCGTCGGGCGGCGTGCGGCCGAGCTGGTTGGGCCTCAAGGTCGAGGACCTGAGCGCCGACCTCGCCCGCGCCTTCCACGTGCGCGGCGCAGACGGCGTGGTGGTCTCCGAGCTCGAGGCGGAGGGGCCCGCTGCCAAGGCGGGGCTGCGTCCGGGAGACGTGGTCGTCCGCTTCGACGGGCACCCGGTGCGCCACGCCCAGCACCTGCGCTGGCTGGTGGAGGCCGCGCCGGTGGACCGGCCGGTGAAGATCTGGCTGCTGCGAAAAGGAAGGCTGGTTTCACTGCCCGTGAAACCCACGCCTGCGCCGGCCCCGCTCGTCGAGGCGCAGGAGCTGGCGGCGCTGGGGGCGCAGGTGGCGCAGCTCGATGTGCCCACCGCGCGCTCCGTCGGACTCGCATTGCCCAACGGCGCGCGGGTGATGACGGTGCGCGACGACGGTCCGGCGCGCGCGGCGGGCATCCGCGAAGGCGACGTGGTGACCCGCGCGGGTGGGCTCGAGGTGGCCGAGCCGGACGATCTCGCGCGGGCGCTGATGGCCGCGGGCGAGCAGCCGATGCCGCTCACGATCCGCCGAGGCTCGCACGTGCTGCACCTGCAGCTCCACGCGCGCTGACCGCCGCAAATGCCCAATTGGGCACCTCCGAACGAGCCACGAACCACGAGCGTGCGCCCGCTTGGGATTGGCGCACGTTCACGCGTCTTCTGCTATACGCTGCGCCCGACCGACTCCCGACGGAACGGAGCGCAGAAAAATGGTCCACGTCCTCGTCGTCTCGATGCTGCTCGCGCAGGCCGGTACGCCCGCGCCCGCGCCCGCATCGACGACCTCCACCGGCGCCGACAACCTCTGGCTGGTGGCCCCGCTGTACCCCGGCCAGGAGATCCTCGTCGGCCGCACCGAGAAGGCCATCCACGACCTGTTGCCGCAAGGCTCGGTCGACCTGGTGGGCCTCGCCGCGCTGCAGACGCTGGCCCAGCAGCACAAGGGCGACCTCGGCTGCGCCCTCGGCGAGACGGTCTGCGCCAGCCCGGTGGACCAGTACCTGCGCGGCCTCGGCCTCGCCAAGCTGGTGCTCATCAAGGGCGGCCAGGAAGAGCCCAACTACCGCTTCGACGTCACCAGCATCGACCTCACCACCGGCGACCAGCGCAACGCCTCCGGCCAGGGCCCGGTGCTGGAGAAGGCGCTCCTCGCCGCGCTGGTGAAGGTCGCGCCGCTCGCGTCGGTGCTGAAGGTCACGTCGACGCCGCCGGGCCTCGACCTGTACGTGGACAACGAGAAGATCGGCAAGACGCCCTACGAGGGCCAGATCCTCCCCGGCGAGCGCAACATCAAGATCACCGGCCAAGGCTATCAGGACCTGGTGAAGACCATCACCGTGCCCGCGCGCGGCAACGTGAGCCTCGACGAGAAGGTCTCGCTCCTGCCCAGCACGCTCATCATCAAGCCCCTGCAGAAAGCCGCCGCCATCTACATCGACGGCAAGGCGGTGGGCGCGGGCGATGTCACCACGCCCGTCGAGCCGGGCACGCACACCATCACCGCCAAGCTCGAGGGCTACCAGGACTACGAGAAGCAGGTCACCGTACCGCCCAACGGCCAGACCACCGACGTGCCCGATCTCTCGCCCACCACCGAGAGCGGGATCATGAAGCGCACCATGTACATCGAGGTCGGCTTCGCGCAGGAGATGCTCCGCAAGCGCTCGGGCACGTACAAGGTGAACGCCAAGCCGATGAACACCGTGGACACCTCGCTCGGTCCCGACGGCGCCATCACCAACCCGCCGGTGGGCGCGATGAACGGCGCCAACACCGGCCGCGGCTTCACCATCGACTGGGGCCAGCAGCGCGAGCACTTCGGCCTCTTGTTGCTGGGCGTCAGCTACCTGGCCAGCTCCAGCGACGCCACCCGCGCCTACCCGAACTCCAAGAACGGCGCCTTCAACGACCCCAACCTCTATGCCGTACCCGCGACCTACGGCGACTCGTTCGACCTGCACTTCGTGCAGCCGCAGGTGAACTTCGTGGTGTGGCACATCATGGGCTACGTGCAGGCCGGCCTGGGGGTGCGCTCGCTGAAGATCAACACCCCGAGCTACCAGGACGACGTGCCCGAGCTGGGCGTCCACGGCGTCAAGCACACCGACGGCTATCTCGACGTGGCCCCGTACGGCGAAGTGAAGGTGGGCCTCCGCGGCTACCTCATCGAGGGCGCGTACATCTCGGCCGACTACCACTTGAAGTACGTGGAGGCGGTGAACGGCCCCAACGGCTTCGAGAGCCTCTCTCCGACTGACGGCTTCACGGCCGGCTTCGGCTACGCGTTCTAGGAGACGACCATGCGCAACGTGATCGCCACCTTTGCCGTCCTCTTCGTCGCCGCCACCGCGCACGCCGCCGCCTCGCCGACCGCCATGGTCGGGCCGGGCGTGGGCAACGTGGACCTGCTCGTGACCCAGGGCCTCAAGGACTACAACGCGGGCCACTACGAGCAGGCCCGCGACGAGTTCCTGAAGTCGCTCCGGGCCAAGCCGGACAACGTGCCCGCGTACCTCTCGCTGGCGCGCAGCTATCTGCAGACCAAGCAGATCGCGCTCAGCTGCTGGACGTACCGCGTGTTCCTCAAGGCCGCGCCGCAGTCGCCCGACCGCGACAAGGCACAGGCCGAGAGCGAGAACTGCCAGAAGCAGATGGCGGGGCTGAAGCCGGTGCCGGCCGACCCGGGAATTGCGTTTGTGGACCAAAAGGCGGCGTTCCAGGAGGCGGCCGAGGGCGGCAAGCTGCTGGGCGCGGGCTCGGCGAGCGCGGTCCTGGAGCAGATGCTCAAGGACGGCTACGCGGCCCCCGACCTCGCGGACATGGCCGCCAAGCTGCGCACCGCGGCCGAGACCGCGGCCAACACCGGCTACCAGAAGGCCGTGAACCACGAGGACCTGGACCCGGTCTCGCTGCGCAACACCGCGGCGCTCTTCCAGCTCGCGCAGGACGTGGGCGCGACGGATGCGACCTACGCGCCGCGCGCGCGCTTCACCGAGGCGCTCGCCAATCTGCAGGAGCACAAGTACCCCGAGGCCGAGAAGGGGTTCGCGAGCGCGATGGGCGCGGGCAACGACAAGGACGCCAAGTTCTACGCCGCGGTGTCCGTGTACCGCTCGGGCGACCACAAGCGCGCGCTGCAGCAGCTGGAGAAGGAGCTGCCGGATGATCCGCGCACCAAGCTGCTCAAGGTGGACGCGGCCATCGCGCAGGATCCGCAGAAGGGCGCCCAGGAGCTGGAGAAGCTGCTCTTCGACGTGCGCTTCAAGTCGAGCTGACGCGGTAGTAGCGCTCGTAGAACGTCATCTGCTTCGCGGGCGAGTACCCGTCGAAGTTTCCCGCGCGCTCGCACTCCGCGATCCGCGCGAGCGCGCGCTGCGCCTCGCTCGAGCCATGACCTGCCAGGAAGCGCTTGGTCGCGTCGAGGCCGGCGCCTAAGAGGTACTCCATGTCGAACCCGCCGAAGGTGTCGAAGCTGGCCGTCTTGGCCTCCCAGATGCGGAGCACGTCGTCGAGCTGCCCCAGCCCGAAGAGCTGCACGCAGCAGAGCCGCATCAGCTCCGTGTCGCCGTCGCCTTGAGAGGCCCGCTCGGCCTGAACTTGCTGGTGGAGGATGGCCCGGATGTCGTCGGCATCCTCCGGAGTGATCTGGAGGCCGAACCGCGCGAGGTGCGCTTCGAGGCTCACCCGGGCTCCGCCTCAGACGCATCCGCGCAGGGCAGCCACACGTGCACCGTGGTGCCCTGCCCCACCGCACTCTCGAGCTGAAAGCTCCCACCCGCGCGGATGGCGCGCTCGCGCACCGGCGCCAGCCCGGGCCGCGGGCTCGGGTTCGTCGACGTGATCTTGGTCCGCTCCACGCGCCGCAGGTCCTCGGCGGAGAGCCCCGCGCCCGTGTCGCCGACGGTGATGCGTACGCCGTCGCGCTCGGCCCGCAGCGCGAGCGAGACCCGCCGCCGCGCGAGCTCGGGCGTCAGCGCCGCCGCCGCGTCGGCCAGGAGCTGCGCGAGCAGGCCGGAGAGCTCCGCGCTCGAGACCGCGATCCGCGGCGAGGCCGCGCGCTCCACGTGCAGCTCGGCGCCGCGCTCGCCCAGCACCGCGCGTATCAAGGGCACCACGTAGTCCAGCGCTTCGGCCGGGTCCGCCGAGCCGCCCGCGGGCGGACGCGCCCGCGCCCGAAGCCCCTCGACCAAGGTCGTGAGCGCGGCCACGCTCTCCTGCGATTCGCGGGTGATGTCGGCGAGCTCCTGGGTGGCGTCACGCTGGGCGGCGTCGAGGGTCACCCCCGCGCGGCCCGCCTGGCCGGCGAGGTTGTGCACCGCGGGCACGTGCTGCTCCAGGCGTTCCAGATTCGTGGCCAGCGCCGAGAGCGGGCTGCACATGTCGTGCGCGTAGGACGCCGCGGCCTCGCCGAGCCCGTTCTCACGCCGCGCGTCGAGGAAGCCGAGCTGCAGCACCCGGCCGTGCCGCGCGCGCGCCGAGAGCGCCAGGCCCTCTTCGAGCGCCGCAGCCAGCTCGTCGGGGCGCCAGGGGGAAACGATATATCTCGACACCGCGGCCCGGTTCAGCGCGTCGAGCACCAGCGGCGCATCGGCGGGACCGACCATGAGCCGCGCCGTCTCGGGCGCGCGCTCGCGCACGAGCGCCAGGAGCTCCGCGCCATCCTGGTCGGGAAGTCGCCCGGCGCTGATCACCACCGCCGGCGCGCGCGCAGAAACCGAGGCCAGCGCGCTGGCACCGCGCTCGGCGGTCTGGACGGAGAACCGCGAGCCGAACGCGTCCGCAAAGGCGGCGCGCGCCTCGGGCGCACCGTCCACGTAGAGCACCTGGCGTGTGTCGTTGCCGCTCAAGCCCTGCCGCCCCCCTGGCGTCGTCGGCCGACGCAGCGGCTCAGCCTAGCGCGCCCGCGCCGCGGACGCGTCCTGTCCGGAGATCGCTTCCACCAAGCGCGCCGCCGTCAGCGGCTTGGGGAGCAGCGCCTTGGCGCCAATCTCCAGCGCCTTCTTCTCCAGCTCCGGGCCCGGCTTTCCGGTGAAGAGGATGATGGAGATGTTGCGCGTGTCGGCGTTGGCCTTGAGGCGGCGCACCACCTCGAGCCCATCGAGCTCCGGCATGTGCACGTCGATGACCAGCACGTCGGGCTTCTCGGCGCCCACCTTCACCAGCGCCTCGATGCCACTGGCCACGGTGGTGAGCTCCACCTTGTCCTTGTGGCTCTTCATCGAGCGCGACATCGCCTGCAGGAAGCTGGTGTCGTCGTCGACGAGCAGAGCCTTCACCGCCCCGCCGCGCAGCGCGTCGGGGATGTACATGGAGTGCTCGCGCAAGAAGTTGAGCAGGTCGCTGGAGCGAATCCGGCGGTGCCCACCCGGCGTGCGGTAGGCAGGAAGGATTCCGTCATTCACCCACTTCACGACCGAGCTCGGATCCATCTGGAGGAGCGCGCCGACCTCGTGGGAGGTGAGGAGTTGATCCGGTTTAATGGGCGTCACGTGGTTCCCCGCTTCATGTGTTTTTCTATTCGTTCACCGCTTGAGAACAGCTGCGCCACGCAAGGCGAGAGTCTACGTACATCTCGCCCCGAGTCCCACCCATGCGCGGCCTGCCACCCGTGAAGGGCATGGGGTCCGCCTAGCGGGGCTGCGTCTCGTCGAAGATCTCGTAACGAGCAGTCTGAGCCTTGGCGAGGCCCATTCGGAGGTCGCGCTCCCGCTCGGCGGGCAGGCCGCCAGCCGCCAGCAATTCGGAGAAGATCCTCACATAGGCGGCGTCGGGCTCAACCGAGACCGTGGCGTGGAGCCGGGCCACCGAGGGCGGCAGCGCGAGCCGATAGCGCAGGCGCACCGTCCCGCCTGGGGGCACGCGGGTGTCGCTGTCTTCCTGCCAACGTTCGCCGGCCCAGCGCACCGCGCGGCCGAGGACCTGCTGGCTCGGGGCGCCGACGGGGTGACCCTGGGCATCCTCGGGCTGAACCGAGAGCACCACGCGCGGGGTGACATAGCTGGGGAAGTCGTGCCCGACGGCGGCGTTGGTGAGGGCGATCTCACCTTCGCCGGGGGCGTCGCGGCGCCAGCGCACCTCCACGCTCGCCGCCACGAGGTCCGGGGCGTGGATGCCTTGGAAGAGGTGCCGACCGTCGGGCAGGTGACAGCTCACACACGTGGCTCCGGCTTGGGCCCAGGCGCTCGTGCGGAACTCGGCGACCAGGTTTTCCAGCGGCTTCCCGTTTACAGACGAGGCGGAGCCGAACTGGTGACATCCGGCGCAGCGCGCCACGTCATCCAGCTCGGCGACCTTCACGGGGTGCGGCGCGCGCGGCGCCTCGCGCGGACCGAGGATCTGCCCGGCCTCGACGTGGCAGGCCGCACAAGACACGCCCAGCTCCTTGGCATGCGGGTCGAATCCGGGGTTCGCTTCCACGGCGGCGCCGGCGAGCGCGAGGCTCTTGGCCTCGATGTCGGTCTGGCCAGGCCCGGCATCGACGGCGAGCGGTGCGACCGTTCGCCACGGCTGCTGGTCCGGTGCGGGCGCGTGGCAGCTTAGGCACGCCAGGGAGCTGCCGAGGTGCGGTCCCGCCGTGGGCAGCTGGCCCCAGAGCCCGGGGCCCGAGGCGAGCCCGTGGCGGCTCTTGGCGAGCGGCGCGGCCTCGGCGGGGTGGCAACTGGCGCAGCGGACGCTGGCCGTGGGCGGCTCGGCGCGCGCCGGGAGCGACGCGAGGCCGAGGAGCAGGGCCGCCAGGGCAGGTGCGGATTTTGAACGGTGCGGGCGCAACGTTTCCTATATTCGCCCAGTTCACCGCCAATCCAACGGGGCCTCCATGCGTGGACTGGGACTTCTCGCCGCGCTGCTGCTCTTCGCCAGCCCGCTCTCCGCGCGCGCCGCGCCGGAGCACACCGAGCACGGCGAGCTCTACGACGCCGAGGCCCGCGTGGACTTCACGGCCGCCTACGACCGCGTGCGCCCCGAGGATCCGTATGGTCCGCCGGTCTTCCAGAGCGCGCTCGCGCCGGCCATCACCGGCACCTACTACCTCTCGCCGCTGGTGGATGAGGAGATGGGCGCGCTGGCGCTGCTGAACTTCTACCAGCACCCCGGCGAGCTGCACGCCACCCTGGGCGACGTGACCCGCTTCGATCGCGTGAGCGGCGAGTGGCGCACCGACCAGCGCGAGCTCGACCTGGCCGCGGGCGGCGAGGTCTACCCCTGGCACGAGTCGGGCATCCTGGCGGAGATGGCGACCACGTACTCGGGCGTCTCCGCCGACAGCCACAGCGCGCTGGGGCTCACCTACAGCGCCGGGCTGGTGCACTACTTCCGGCCCAACCTGCGCGCGGAAGTTTCGTACGTGGGCTCGGTGAGCCAGACCACGCGCGTCATCAACAACCACGCGCAGCCGGCCATCCAGGACCTCGACGGCGCCACCAACGCGGGCCAGCTCGCGGGGCAGACGGTGCTGCTCCAGGATCGGCTGGGGGTGCGCGCGCAGCTGCTCATCGGCCAGTTCAGCGAGGACCGCACCAACACCCAGGTCGGTGGCCAGGGCCTGCCGGGCGACTACACCAGCGGCCTGCTCTTCGACGCCCGCGGCACGGTGACCGGCTACTTCGGCCGCGAGTTCTCGGCGGCGCTCACCGGCGGCGTGCGCGGGCAGACGGGCGACACCAGGCCGGACGCGAACTCCGTCGGCCCTTCCACGCGCACCGTGCTCACGCCCTTCATCGCGCCTGAGGCGACGTACTTCTTCCTCGACGCGCTGTACCTGAACGCGCGCTACGAGATCGACTTCGTGGACGTGAGCGCCTCGGGAACGCCGTCGTCGAGCGCGGTGGCGCAGCAGCTCACGCTCAGCCTGGCGTACCGCTTCTAGCCCCAGCGGGTGAGGATGCGCTCGCGGTCGAAGAGCCGCGCGGCCACCGCGAGCACGATCACATCGATCACCGCGACCACGATCGCGACGATGGCGTACTGGTTCAAGCCGAGATCGCGCAGGCTCACCAGCTGCATCACCGCCAGGCCGACGGCGGGCATCACGCAGAGCCCGGCGATCTGCTGGGTGAGCCGCGGATCGCCGAGCCGCGCCGAGATGGCCACCGAGAGCGCGTTGCCCATCAGCGCCAGCAGCGGCGCGACGACCAGCATGGCAAACGCCCAGGTGGCGTTGGGCACGATGGTGCGGTGCAGGAGCGGCCAGGCGATGGCGTTCATGCCTGCGGCGAACAGCAGGAAGAAGATCCAGGTGATCAGGGTGGCCGGCAGCACCGCGGCCAGGCTCTTGCCGAGCAGGATCTCCGCGGCCGTCGCGGGCGACGCGAGCAGCGGCTCGATGGTGCGCTTCTCCTTCTCGCCCGCCACCGCCTGACTGGCGATGAGCACCGGCAGGAACATGGGCGTCACCAGGTAGAGGCTCAGCCACTGCTTCGCCGTCGCTTCGATCAAGCTCGCGCCCGGGAGCACCCCGCGCTGGAACACCTGGTAGTAGCGCGCGACGGCCTCGACGTTCACATCGTTGGGGTTCAAGCGGTACGAGAGCGCCAGCGCGCAGGGCACCACGGTCATCACCGCGGGCAGCGCGCAGAGCGAGCCCAGCAGGCCGCGGTTGCTGGCCAGCTCGAGCAGCTCCTTGCGCAAGATCGCGCGTACGCGTGAAGAAGACGCCACTAGCTCGCCTTCTCGCCGGGCGTGCCCAGCAGCTCGAGGTAGACCTCTTCCAGCGCGCGCGCCTGCGGCACCACCGCGCCGATGCGTGCCCCGCCCTGCACCAGCGCCTGCACCAGCGCGGGGATGGCCGATTCCTCCTGCAGCTGCACGGTGAGCGTCTTGCCGGTGGGCACCGCGCCGGCCACGCCCGCGACGCGCGACGCGAGCTCCGCGAATGGCGCCGCCTCGCCTTCCACGGTCACGTCGACCTGCGCTCGCCCACGCCGCAGCTCGGACACCGGCGCCAGCGCCAGCACCTTCTGCTTGAGCACCGCCACGCGACCGCAGAGCCGCTCCACCTCGTCGAGGTTGTGCGAGCAGAGCACGATGGTGCGGCCCTCGCGGGCAAGCTCTGCCACCGCGTCACGCACCGCTCGCGCCGCTTGCGGATCCAGACCGCTCGTCGGCTCGTCGAGGAAGATCACCTGTGGCGCGTGCAGCAGCGCGCGCGCGATGGCGAGCTTCTGGCGCATGCCTTTCGAATAGGTGCCCGCGCGCTCGCCTCGCTTCTCCCAGAGCCCGAAGGATTTCAGATATCGCTCGAGTCGCGCTTCGGCCTCGCCGCGCGGCACGCCGTAGAGGCCGGCGAAGTACATCAAGTTCTCCCAGCCGCTCAGCCGGTCGTAGAGCCCGGGCTGCTCGGTGAGCAGGCCCACCGCGCTGCGCAGACCGTCGTCGGTGCCGTTCGCCGGGTGGCCGAGCACGCTCGCCTTTCCCTCGGTGGGCGTGAGCAGGCCGCAGAGGATGCGGGTGAGCGTGGTCTTGCCGGCGCCGTTCGGGCCGAGCATGCCGAAGACCTCGCCCTCGGCGATCTGGAGGGTCACGCCCGTGAGCGCGGTGAAGTCGCCGAAGCGCTTGCCCAGCCCGTCGATCTCGATCGCAAACGCCACGCGCGGCAAGCATCGCAGCCCGCCGACGCGACGTCCATGCTCAGCGCTCGCGCGCGACGGAGCCCCTGGCCAGCGCCTCGTCGGCGAGATCCTCCAGCGCCTCGCGCACGTCCGCCTGGCGCGCGCGGACCTTGATCTGCAACGCCTGCTGCCGCGACGAGTCTTCCTGGAGCTCGCGCAACACCGCCTCCCGCTCACCAGCTGCGTCGGCGCGGGCCCCGGGCGTCTTCGCCTCGTCGCGCAGGCGATCGAGCTCCAGCACGCGATCCGCGAGCGCGCTCAGCTCCTGGCTCAACCGCGAGAGCTCCTCCTGCATGTGCGCGATGGGCGCGAGCGTGGTGAACGCCTTCTCCACCAGCGCGGCGTCGAGCACGCGATAGCGAACGCCCTGTCGCTGGAACGCGAAGCGGCGCGCGTGCTTGTCCTTCCGCGCGGCCGGAGCGTCCACGTGCGGCGCCGAGAAGGTGACGCGCGCCTGGCCGTCGTCGAGCTCGAGGAAGTCCGACGCGCCCGCGCGCGCCACCGCCGGAATCAGCATCACGCCCATCGCCAACCAGAGCCCGCGCATCACCCCTCCTCAGCTCGCCGCCGACAGATCCCGCGCGTAGATGCGCAGCACGGTGATCAAGAACGCCGCCACCAGCGGCCCCAGCAAGAGCCCCGCGCCGCCGAAGAGCAGCACGCCGCCGCAGATGGCCACGAAGATCACCAGCGGGTGCATCGTCAGCCGCCCACGCACCAGCTGCGGCCGAACCACGTAGTCCATCAACATGCCGATCACCACGAGCGAGTAGCCGAGCAAGAGCAGCGCGGAGGCGTGCCGTCCCAGAAGGAAGAGGGTCACCACCATCGGCACGTACACCAGCGCGACACCCACCGCGGGCACGAACGACGCGAACGCCAGCGCCATGGCCCACACCAGCGCGTTCGGTATTCCGAGCACGGCGAAGATGAGCCACGCCGCCAGCGCCTGCAGCGTGGCCACCGCCGCGCTGCCCGTGAGCATGGCGTCGGCCACGCGGCGAAACTCGTGGATGAGCTCGCGCGTGTCGCTCGGCCGCAGCGGCGAGATCCGGATCAGCCAGGTGACCAGCTTCTCTCCGTCGAGGAACAGGTAGTAGAGCGCGAGCACCAGCACGAAGAGCTTGAGCAACAGATCCAAGCTCAGCGTGACCACGCCTGGCGCCGCGGCCGAGAGCCACGCCGCGATCCGCCCCACCGTCGCCGCGAGCTCCTCCTGCCCGAGCGGCACGTAGCGCGCGAGGTGCTGCTGCGCCGAGAGCGGGAGCTGGCCGAGCAGAACCTGACTCACGTCGCTGGGCCCGAGCCACGCACGTACCTGAGCGGTCCAGGACACGAGCTGCTCCACGAGCATCGTCAAGAACAGCGCGGCCGGAAGCACCAGCGCCAGAGCCACCGCGATCGCAGAGATCCCCGCGGCGAGCTGCGGCCGCCCGAGCCGTGCGCGGAGCCGGGCGTGCGGCCGGTGACAGACGGCGACCAGGAAGCTCGCGAGCAACAGCGGCCCGAGAAACGGCCGCGCCAGCAAGAAGGCCACGGCCAGACACACGGCGAAGATCGCGAGCAAGCTGCGGTCCATCCAGAGCTGCGTCTTCGCTGCGGCTTGCATCGCTTCAAGGTAGGCCCCGGGCCCGCTCCCTGCAGACAGCAAGAAAAAGGGCCCGCCGCAGCGAGCCCTTCATCTCAAACGAAATTTGGATCCGGATCCGCTACGCGCTCTCGGCCTTGTCGTAGCTGATGATCGGCTGGCTCTTCTTGAGGATCACGTCCTCGCTGATGACCACTTCCTTCGCGGTCTTGTGCGAGGGCACCTCGTACATCACCTCGAGCATCGCGGTCTCGACGAT
The DNA here is from genome assembly GCA_018266075.1 of Deltaproteobacteria bacterium. Taxonomy (GTDB): domain Bacteria; phylum Myxococcota; class Myxococcia; order Myxococcales; family SZAS-1; genus SZAS-1. The sequence goes on from JAFEBB010000076.1 coordinate 18,519, forward strand.
GGCCCGCAGCCCGCGCGCGCCCGCCTGGCGACGAATGGCCTCGTGCGCAATGGCCCGCAACGCGCCGTCGGTGAACTTGAGGTTCACGCCGTCCATGTCGAGCAGCTTCTTGTACTGCTTCACCAGCGCGTTCTTCGGCCGCGTCAGGATGTCGACGAGCGTCGCCTCATCCAATTCCTCGAGCGCGGCGATGACCGGCAGGCGGCCGATGAACTCGGGGATCATGCCGAAGCGCAGCAGGTCGTCGGGCTCCACGCCCTTGAGCAGGTCGTTGGTGTTCACCTGACGCTTGCTGCGCGGATCCGAGCCAAAGCCCATGCCCTTGCCGCCGATGCGGCGCTCGATCACCTGCTCCAGGCCGCTGAAGGCGCCGCCGCAGATGAAGAGGATGTTGGTGGTGTCGACCTGCAGGAACTCCTGCTGCGGGTGCTTGCGGCCACCCTTGGGCGGCACGTTCGCGACGGTGCCTTCGATGATCTTCAAGAGCGCCTGCTGCACGCCCTCGCCCGACACGTCCCGGGTGATGCTCGGGTTCTCACTCTTGCGGGCGATCTTGTCGATCTCGTCGATGTAGACGATGCCCCGCTGCGCGCGCTCGATGTCGTGGTCGGCGGCCTGGAGCAAGTTAACAATAATGTTTTCGACGTCCTCGCCCACGTAGCCGGCTTCCGTCAGACACGTCGCGTCCGAGATCGTGAAGGGCACGTTGAGGATGCGAGCGAGCGTCTGGGCGAGCAGCGTCTTGCCCGAGCCGGTCGGGCCGAGGAGCAGGATGTTCGACTTCTGCAGCTCCACGTCGTCGAGGCTGACCTTGCTCTCGATGCGCTTGTAGTGGTTGTGCACCGCCACGCTGAGGATCTTCTTCGCGCGGTCCTGGCCCACCACGTAGTCGTCGAGGATGTTCTTGATCTCGCTCGGGCGCGGGATGCGGAGCTTGGTGTCCTTCTGATCCTCGCGCTCGATCTCCTCGGCGATGATGTCGTTGCACAGGCCAATGCACTCGTCACAGATGTAGACGGTGGGCCCGGCGATGAGCTTCTTCACCTCTTTCTGGCTCTTGCCGCAGAACGAGCAGCAGAGGGTGTGGGTCTCGCGCATGGTTTGTCCCAGAAAGCTCGGGGCCGCAGGCGCGGCCCTCGCTCAAGAATAAGCAGCGGGTACGCGCCGCGTCCACGGAACTGCCACATCGGTGCCGGATCAGCTACCGGACACAAATGATTTCCAAGGGCTGGCACGCCTGCTCGCCCAGCACCAGATTGGCCAGCCGCCGGGAAGTCGGGGCCTTCGCCGAGTGCTGCTATGCTGGGTGGGCAGTTTCCAAGGAGCCGTATGACCGCCCGCCCCGACGCCGTCGCGCTTGAAAGTCCGCGCAATGAGTCGGGGCTCACCGACGAGCGGATGCACAAGCTGCAGAGCTTGCTCGAGGTGGCCAAGGCGATGACCGCCGAGAAGGACCTCGAGGCGCTCCTGCGTCTGGTCGTCGACGAGGCGGTGAAGATGGTGGAGGCCGACCGGGCCTCGCTCTTCCTGGTCGACCGCGAACGCGGCGAGATCTGGAGCAAGATCGCCCAGGGCGTGGGTCAGGAGATCCGCCTGCCCATCGGCCAGGGCATCTCCGGCTTCGTGGCGCTCTCGGGCGAGATCGTCAACATCCCCGACGCCTACCAGGATCCGCGCTTCAACCGCGAGACCGACGACAAGACCGGCTACCGCACGCGCAGCATGCTCTGCGTGCCCATGCGCCGCACCGACGGCGATGTGGTGGGCCTGCTCCTGGCGCTGAACAAGAAGACCGGCCCGTTCGACGCGCAGGACGAGTCGATGCTCATGGCGCTCGGCAGCCAGGCCGCGGCCGCCATCGACAACGCCATCCTGCACGAGGAGATCGAGCGGCTCTTCGAGGGCTTCATCCGCGCGAGCGTGGTGGCCATCGAGTCGCGCGATCCGTCGACGAGCGGCCACTCGGAGCGCGTGTCCACGCTGACGCTCGGGCTCGCGGAGAGCCTGGAGCGCCAAGAAAACGGGCCGTACGCGCGCGTGCGCTTCACGCGCGAAGAGTTGAAGGAGCTGCGCTACGCCGCGCTCCTGCACGACTTCGGCAAGGTGGGCGTCCGCGAGCACGTGCTGGTGAAGGCCGAGAAGCTCTATCCCTCGGAGCTCGAGGTGGTGCGCACGCGCTTCGCGCTCATTCGCCGGACGCTCGAGCTCGAGGCAGAGCGCGAGAAGACCAAGCTCCTGCGCGAGAACTACGAGCAGGCGATGGCGCGCATCGGCCAGATCGAGGCGCAGACGGCGCTGCGGCTGGCGGAGCTCTACGACTTCGAGTCGTTCGTGCTGGCGTGCAATCGGCCGCAGATCGTCCCCGGCGGCACGTACACGCGGCTGCAGGAGATCGCCCAGCGCACGTTCAAGGACGGCAACAACATCGAGCGGCCGTACCTCGATGGCGAAGAGATCGCGGCGCTTTCGATCGAGCGAGGCTCGCTGTCGACCGAAGAGCGGCGCGAGATCGAGAGCCACGTCTCGCACACGTATCGGTTCCTCGCGCAGATTCCGTGGACGCGCGAGCTGCGCAAGGTCCCGGAGATCGCCTATGCGCACCACGAGAAGCTCGACGGCACCGGCTATCCGCGCGGCCTCCGCGGCCACGCGATCCCCCTGCAGGCGCGCATCATGACCGTGGCCGACATCTATGACGCGCTGACTGCGAAAGACCGCGCGTACAAGAAGGCCGTGCCGCACACCGTGGCGCTCGACATCCTCGCCAACGAGACCAAGCGCGGGCAGCTGGATACCGAGCTGTTCCGGGTGTTCGTCGAGGCGGATGTGGCGTCGCGGTTGAAGCTCGCTTAGCGACGTTTAACCAATCGGTTAATCGCCGACGGTCCCGACGATCTTGCCGGAGCTCGCGTCGAGCACCTGCAGCTGCCCATCCGTCGCCACGAAGACGCGCTCGTTGCCAGCCGCGAGCCTCGGCGGTGGCACGTGCTCCTCGCGCGGCAGCTCGACGTCCCACACGCGCCTTCCGCTGGCCACGTCGAACGCGAGCAGGTGCGGATGAAACGGCGCCTCGCGCGTCTCGACCTTCACGATCACCTTCCCATCGACCACGTCCGCGAGCGCCGGCAAGGCTCCGGGCAAGCGCGCGCGCCACGCCGGCTTCTGCGCGCCGCGCACGAACGCGGCCATCCCCGTCTCCCCCTTCGCGTCGTGCCCGAGCGCCAGCAGCAGCTCTCCCTGCGCCAGCACGCGCTGCACCACGAACCCATCGATCGCGGGCGCACGCGCGCTGGGCTGACACCGCGCCTGCGGCTGCACGTGGGTCCACAGGGCGGCGCACTCGGGCCCTTCGTCGCTGGGCGCGGGGCACCAATCCGGCCGGGGCGCCGGAACCGAATGGCCCCCCTTTCCGTCGAGCATCCGCCCCGGCCCGTGCGCGAGCTCGATCCACACCTCGTCGGCCGGCCCCACACAGAGCCGCGTCGCGCGCTCGGGAATCGGAAAGTCGTCGATGACCGCGCCGGTATCGGCCGCGTACAGCCGCACCGACGGCTTGGCATCGGTCGCGACCACGAGCGAGCCCGCGACCGCCACGTGAATGAACAGCGTCGCCTCTGCGGTGAGCCCCAGCGGGCCCGTGGTCCACACCGGCTTTGCATCCGCCGCGTCGAAGCCGCCCAACCAGAGCCGCCCCACGCGGCCCTCCTCGCGCGCGAAGAGCCCCACGAAGCCCGGGCGGCGATCCGTGCCGACCGCCGCGACCGCCGCAGGCTCCGGCTCGTACCACACGGTCGGCCGCGACGGCGCGACGGGCGGAGGAATCGCGGGCGCCACGTGCGTCTGCCGGTGCGCGAAGCGATCGCGCACGCGCCGCGCGTTGGCCCGGTTCACGATGCCCACGATCACCGAGGCCACGATGGCCATGCAGGTCATGCCCACGATGGCCATCACGAAGGGGAAGTGAAATTCCCAGGTGGCGTCGGCGAGGTCGTGGGCGCGCTTCTCGGGGTTCGGGTTGCTGGCGGCGATGGCCAGCACGTCGAACTCGCGCTGACAGAGCGGACAGCGCCCGCGACGCGCTCCGCGCTCCAGCTCCACCGACCCGCCGCAATGCGGACAGCTGCGCGTCACCTGCTCCACCACTCCACAGTGCTCCCCGCGAATGGCGCTGTCCATGGCCCCCGGCGCGCGGAGTGGAGTAACTTGCGCGCCTCGACCTGGAGGGGTGGGATGCACCGCGCGGCGATGGGCATCGCCTGGTTGGCCCTGGCGACCAACGCCCACGCCGAGAGTCCGTGCGGCCGCGCCATCCGCGACGCCTTCGACCAGGCCGGCCGCGCCGCCGCCGGCCCGCTCAACGAGGCGAGCATCGACAAGCTCGAGGAGCAGCTCCGGGCCCGGCCCGACCGCTGTGCCCCCGGCGACTATGCGCTCTTCATCTCCCGCTACGCGGATCTGCTCACGGTGATCAGCGCGGGTGGCGTCACCGATCCAGAGCGGCGGCTGGCGGCCGAGGTGCGCGTGCTCGCGCCGCGGCGCGTGGCCCAGACCGGCTATGAGTCGGCGTTCCGGGCGTTTCTCGATGCGCGCGCGCGGCTGGCCTCGCACCTGCCCACGCAGGACGCGCCCGAGCTCCTCGCGCTCTTCGACGAGGTGCGGCCGCAGGAGATCCTGCCCAGCGTGTCGCTCGGCAAGGATCGCGACGGCGTGATTCAAGGGCTGTCGGAGATCCGCGAGCGGCTGGCGCTGGGTCAGGTTGCCGCCGCGGATGCGCAGGCCGAAGCGCTGCTGCACGCGCTCCAGAACGAGCCGACGCCGGACGCCGGAGCGCCAGATGCGGGGCCCGCCGACGCGGGGCGTTGACCACCGTCGCTTCGAATTCGTGACGTTGACGCGTCGGCAAGCCAACAAGCGGGCTGTCGCCCACACCCCCTCTTGACCACCCGGCTGGCGACCCGGAAGATGCACTTCCTTTCACAAGAGGATTGCATGCGCAGGCTGCTCGTTGCTGTTCTCCCCGCATTGGGCCTCGCGCTCTCCGCCTGCAGCTCCTCCCCCCCGGCCACCACCGGCACCCCGGCCACCACCGGCCACACTGCCTCGGGCTCCACCAGCACCCACGGCAGCAGCGGCACCAGCGGCACGGCGAGCACCGGCAGCGGCAGCACCTCGACCAGCACCACCGAGGGTTCGACCGGATCGACCGGCAACGCCTCCAGCTCCGGCTCCACCGCCGCCAGCACCGGCGCCACCAGCGCCAGCAGCAGCTCCTCCACCGGCGCCAGCACCGGCTCCACCTCGAACACGAGCTCGAGCGGCACCAACGGCAGCAGCACCGGCACCACCGCGTCGACGGGCAGCACCACGGGCACCACCGGCAGCAACGGCAGCACGGGCTCGACGATCGTGGAGTGCGGCGTGGTCCCGGCGAACCCCGACGGCGGCACCTGCAGCTACACCGCCGGCGGCGCGGGCCTCTTGCTCACGGGCAACGTGCTCGGGGCGGGCGTCGTGTACCACGGTGGTCAGGTGGCGGTGGACGCCACCGGCGTCATCGCCTGCGTGGGCTGCGACTGCAGCGCGGCCGTCTCCGGCGCCACCGCCATCACCTGCGCGCAGGGCGTGATCTCGCCGGCGCTCATCAACACCCACGATCACATCGGCTACATCCAGAACCCGCCCTACGACCCGCCCACGATCTCCGACGGCGGCCTGGAGCGCTACGAGCACCGCAACGACTGGCGCCGCGGCCTCAACGGCCACACCCAGATCAACACCCCCAGCGGCGCCAGCCAGGACGCGGTGCGCTGGGGCGAGCTGCGCTTCCTCATGGGTGGCGCCACCGCCACCGTGGGCGCCTCCAGCGACGGCCAGGCCGGCTTCCTGCGCGACCTGAACAGCACGACCTTGATGGAGGGCCTCACCGGCCAGAAGGCCGTCGACTTCGACACCTTCCCGCTCGGCGACTCCAACGGCACCCAGCTCGCCACGGGCTGCGGCTACCCGGGCGTGGTGGCCCAGACCGCCATCGCCAGCGACGACTCGTACGAGCCGCACATCGCCGAGGGCATCCGCGACTACGCCACCAACGAGTTCAACTGCCTCGACACCCAGAACACAGGCCACGACATCATCCAGTCCAAGACCGCCGTCATCCACGCGGTGGGCCTCACCGCCGCGCAGTACGCGGAGATGGCCGGCAACGGCACCAAGCTCATCTGGAGCCCGCGCTCCAACATCACCCTCTACGGCGACACCGCGCGCGTCACCACGGCCGCCACGCTCGGCGTGACCATTGCGCTGGGCACGGACTGGAGCGCCACCGGCTCCATGAACACCCTGCGCGAGCTGGCCTGCATCGACGGCCTCAACCAGAACTACTTCGGCCACTTCTTCAGCGACGAGCAGCTCTGGATGATGGCCACCTACAACGCGGCGCGCGCCACGGCCACGGACGACGTGATCGGCTCCCTGCAGGTGGGCAAGGTGGCCGACATCTCCATCTTCAACGGCGCCACGCACACCGATCACCGCGCGGTCATCGCCGCCCAGCCCGCCGACGTGGTGCTGGTGATGCGCGGCGGCAAGATCCTCTACGGCGACGACACCCTGGTGGCCGACGCCACCTGCGACGCGGTGAACGTGTGCGGGGTGAACAAGAAGGTCTGCGTGCAGTCGGAGATCGGCAAGACCTACGCCGCCCTGAAGAGCTCCGGCGGCACCGCGTACGACACCTTCTACTGCGGAACGCCGCCCAAGGAGCCGAGCTGCACGCCGCAGCGCTGGACCTCGCTCAACAACTCCACCCTCTACACCGCAGGCCCCACGGCCGGTGACGCCGACGGCGATGGCATCCCCGACGCGACCGACAACTGCCCCAACGTCTTCAACCCGGCGCGCCCCATGGACAACGGCGTGCAGCCCGACACCGACGGCGACGGGCTCGGCGACGCCTGCGACCCGTGCCCGCTGGATCCCACCAACTCCTGCGGCCCGGTGGATCCCAACGACATCGACGGCGACGGCGTGCCCAACGCCCAGGACAACTGCCCCACCCTCGCCAACCCCGGCCAGGCCGACGCCGACAATGACGGCCACGGCGACGCCTGCGACGCCTGCCCGAACGCGCCCAACCCGGGCAGCCAGGCCTGCCCCGCGAGCATCTACGACATCAAGAACGGCACCATCGCGGTGGGCACCAACGTCTCGCTTCCCAACGCGCTGGTGACCGCGCGCTACGGGAGCGGCTACTTCGTGCAGGTCGCGCCGAGCGACCCGGACTACCGCGGCACGAGCGACTATTCGGGCATCTTCGTCTTCCAGTCGGGCAACAACGCGGTCGTCGGCCAGCGCATGTTCATCAGCTCCGCGACGATCACCAGCTACCCCACGGGCGCGGCGCTGCCGGAGATCGAGCTCTCCAGCGTGACCGCGGTCCCCAGCACCACCGTCACCGAGGCGCTGCCGGCGAACACCGTGGTCGCCAACCCCGCGGACATCGCCACCGGCGGGAGCCGCATGGCCGCGCTGGAGGGCGTGCTGGTGGAGGTGGACAACGTCTCCGTGACCGACGTGAACCCCACGCCCGGCCCGGGCGAGGCCACGCCCACCAACGAGTACGCCGTCACCGGCGCGCTGCGCATCGACGATCTCTTCTACTTGACCACGCCGTTCCCCACGGTGGGCACGCACTTCGACGCGCTCATGGGCCCGCTGATGATTCGCTACGGCAACGCGAAGATCGAGCCGCGCAACGCCAATGACATCGAGGCCACGCTCGGCCTGGGCTCGTTCGCGCCGTCGACGACGTTCGCGAAGATCAACCAGACCGGCGTGCAGACCTACCCCACGCCGCTCACCGTCTCGCTCAACCACACCACCAACGTGGACACCGTCATCGCGCTCACCACGAGCGACCCGACCCTGGTGGACGTGGGCGACGGCGGCGTGCTCATCCCCGCGGGCACGCTCTCGGCGCCGGTGCTGGTCAATACCTTCGCCAACGCAACGCCAGGCGTGACCCTGAGCGCGCAGTTCGGCGCCCAGCCGCCGCAGACGGCCACGGTGCGCGTGCTCGACGGCACGGAGACGCCCACGCTGGCCTCGCTCACCTCGAGCGCGCCGGCCATCTCGCCCGGCGGCAGCGCCACGCTCACCGTGACCCTCGACCTGCCGCCCGCCGCGGACACGCCGGTGCCGCTCACCATCGCCACGCCGGACGCCGGCACGCTCTCCGTGAACCCGGCGGTGGTGCTCGCGAACACGCTCTCCGCGACGTCGGTCTACACGGACACCAGCGGCCAGCCGGTGACCATCAGCGCCACGCTCGGCGCGACGGCGCAGGTGTCGATCAACGTGAACCGCTACCAGGACCTGGTGTTCACCGAGTACGTGGAGACCAGCGGCAACAACAAGGCGCTGGAGATCACCAACCTCACCGGCGCGCCCGTCGACCTCACGAACTACAAGATCCTCGAGTACGCCAACGGCAGCACCACCGCCAATGGCGCGGGCGTGACGCTCTCCGGCACGCTGGGGAACGGCTTGAGCTTCGTGGTCTGCAACAGCACCGCGAACAACACCACGCTCGCTGCGGCGTGCAATCTCAAGACCGCATCCACGGCCATGGGCTTCAACGGCAACGACGCCATCACCCTGGTGCGCATCAGCGACGGCGCCGTGGTCGACAGCATCGGCCAGCTCGGCAACAACCCCGGCACCTCTTGGGTGGCCAACGGCGTGAACACCGCGGGCCAGGATCTGCAGCGCAAGTGCAACTCGCTCGCAGACACGAACCCGTCGGACGCGTACGACCCGTCCGTCGACTTCGCCAACGTGAGCCCGCTCGGCTACGCGAACTTCGGCACGTACTCCTGTCCGTAACCAGGAGCCAGGAACTGGTTGTAACCATCCCGTTACAACCAGCTTCTTCGTGCGCGAACTGCCGGCCGCGGGCATCCTTGGCTCGTGGCCAAGTCGAAACAGCCCGACGCGCTCGCGCTCTTCCACCCGCCGGTGCGGCGGTGGTTCGAGCAGGCGTTCGCCGCGCCGACGCTCCCGCAGCACAAGGGCTGGCCCGCGATCGCGCGCGGCGGACACACGCTCCTGCTCGCGCCCACCGGCACCGGCAAGACGCTCGCCGCGTTTCTGCACTGCCTCGACCGCTTGATGTTCGAGTCGCCGCGGCCGAGCGAGCGGCGGTTGCGGGTGGTGTACGTGTCGCCGCTCAAGGCGCTCGCGGTGGACGTGGAGCGGAACCTGCGCGCGCCACTGCAAGGCATCGCGCGCATGGCGGCGGAGCTGGGCGAGCCGTTTCGAACGCCGGAGGTCGCGATTCGCACCGGCGACACGCCGCAGAAGGAGCGCGCCCGCTTCTCGCGTGATCCGGCGGAGATCCTGATCACCACGCCGGAGTCGCTGTTCTTGATGCTCACCTCCAACGTGCGCGAGACGCTGCGCTCGGTGGACACGGTGATCATCGACGAGATCCACAGCCTGGTGCCTACCAAGCGCGGCGCGCACCTCGCGCTCTCCCTGGAGCGGCTCGACGCCATCGCCGAGCAGAAGATCCAGCGCATCGGGCTCTCGGCGACCCAGCGACCGCTGGATGAGGTCGCGCGATTTCTCGGCGGCGTGCAGACGCCCGGACGCGCTCGCAAGCGCGCCGCGGATCCGGATCCGGAGACCGAGATCCGCGATGAGTTCGCCACCCACGCGAGCGTCACGTACCGGCCGGTGGAGATCGTGGATGCGGGGATTCGCAAGCCGCTCGAGCTCACGATCGAGGTTCCCGTCGAAGACATGGCGCGGCTCGGCGAGCACATCCCCGCCACCGCGCCCGAGCGCGACGAGCCCTCGCGGAGCATCTGGAGCGCGATTCATCCGCGCTTGCTGGAGCTGATCCGCGCGCACACCTCGACGCTCATCTTCGTGAATGGCCGCCGCGGCGCCGAGCGGCTCGCGGGCGCGCTCAACGAGCTCGCGGGCGAAGTGCTGGTGCAGGCGCACCACGGCTCCATCGCGCGCGAGCAGCGCCAGCAGATCGAAGAGAACCTCAAGGCCGGCACGGTGCGCGGACTCGTCGCGACGAGCACCCTCGAGCTCGGCATCGACATGGGCGCGATCGATCTCGTGGTGCAGATCGAGGCGCCGCCCTCCGTCGCGAGCGGCATGCAGCGCATCGGGCGCGCGGGCCACAGCGTGGGCGCGCCCAGCCGCGGCGTGCTCTTCCCCAAGTTTCGCGGCGACCTCGTGGCTTGCGCCGCGCTCACCCGCGCCATGCAGGACGGCCAGGTGGAGGCCACGCGCTATCCCCGCAATCCGCTCGACGTCCTCGCCCAGCAGCTGGTGGCCATGTGCGCCGTGGAGTCGTGGCCCGTGGAGGACCTCTACACGGCCGTGCGACGCGCAGCGCCGTTCGCGGAGCTCTCGCGGCCGGCGTTCGAGGGCGTGCTGGACATGCTCTCGGGCCGCTATCCATCCGACGCGTTTGCCGAGCTGCGGCCGCGGCTCACCTGGGATCGCAACGCCGGCACGCTCACCGCGCGCGAGGGCGCCAAGCGCCTGGCCGTCGCGAACGCGGGGACGATTCCGGACCGCGGCTTGTACGGCGTGTTCCTCGCGGGCAGCGAGGGCAAGCCTGGCGCGCGCGTGGGCGAGCTCGACGAAGAGATGGTCTTCGAGTCGAAGGTGGGCGAGACCTTCGTGCTCGGCGCGTCGACGTGGCGGATCCAGGAGATCACCCACGATCGCGTGCTGGTGACGCCCGCGCCGGGCGAGCCCGGCCGCATGCCTTTCTGGCGCGGCGATGCGCCCACCCGACCGCTCGAGCTCGGGCTGCGCATCGGCGCGCTGGTGCGCGAGCTGGGCGAGAGCTCGCCGCGTGCAGCGACCGAGCGGCTGATCCGGCACCACGCGCTCTCCGAGCTCGCCGCCAAGAACTTGCTCGCGTACCTCGCGGATCAGCGCGCGGCCACCAGCGCCGTGCCCGACGATCGAACCATCCTCATCGAGCGCGGCCGCGACGAGGTGGGCGACTGGCGCGTGTGCGTGCTCTCGCCGCTCGGTGGCCAGGTGCACGCGCCGTGGTCGATGGCGGTGGCCGCGAAGATCCGCGCCCAGCTCGGCGCCGAGCCCGAGATCCTCTACACCAACGACGGCTTCGCGCTGCGGCTGCCCGAGAGCGACTCGCCGCCGGATCCGCAGCTCTTCGTGCCCGCGCCCGAGGAGCTGGAGAAGCTGGTGATGGACGAGCTCGGCGGCACCGCGCTCTTCGCCGCGCGCTTTCGCGAGGCGGCCGGGCGCGCGCTGCTCTTGCCCAAGCGTCGGCCCGGGGGACGCACGGCGCTCTGGCAGCAGCGAAAGCGCGCCGCGGATCTGCTCGCCGTCGCGAGTCACCACGCGAGCTTTCCCATGCTGCTCGAGGCGTACCGCGAGTGTCTGCGCGACGTCTTCGACATGCATGCGCTCGAGCGCACGCTCTCGGCGATCCGCGCCGGGCGCACGCGCGTGGAGGTCGCGGATCCACCGAGCCCATCGCCGTTCGCGAGCACGCTGCTCTTCGGCTTCGTGGCCAACTACATCTACGAGGGCGACGCGCCGCTGGCCGAGCGGCGCGCCCAGGCCCTGGCCATCGATCACGCGCAGCTCCGCGAGCTGATGGGCGAGGCCGAGCTCCGCGAGCTCCTGGATCCGCGCGATCTCCACCAGCTCGAGGCCGAGCTCCAGCACCTGGATCCGAAGCGTCACGCGCGCTCGCTGGACGCGGTGCACGACCTGCTGCTCCGACTGGGTGACCTCTCGCGCGCTGAGCTCGCCGCGCGAACGACGGGAGAGCTCGATGCCTGGCTCGCGGCGCTGGAGCGCGCGCAGCGCATCGTGAGGATCCAGCTCGCGGGCGAGGCGCGCTTCATCGCCGTCGAGGATGCCGCGCGCTTCCGAGATGGCGCTGACGTCGAGCTTCCCCAGGGCCTCCCCGCGGCGCTGCTCGAGCCCGTCGCCGACGCGCGCGGCGATCTGCTCGCCCGCTACGGACGCACCCACGGACCCTTCACGGCCAGTGAAGTCGCCAGTCGACTTGGGCTTCCGCTCGGCGAGGTCGAAGTCGGTCTGCGTGCGCGCGTCGATGCAGGGCGGCTGCTCGAAGGCGCGTTCCGGCCCACGGGGACCGGCGCCGAGCTCTGCGACCCGGACGTCCTGCGCACGCTTCGCGCCCGCGCCCGCGCCCGGCTGCGCGCCGAGGTGGAGCCCGTCGAGCCCGCGGTGCTCGGGCGCTTCCTGTCGAGCTGGCAAGGCGTGTCGAAGCCCGGCCGCGGTCGCGAAGCGCTCCTTCGCGCGGTGGAGAAGCTGCAAGGCCTGCCGCTGCCGGCGTCGGTGCTCGAGTCGGAGATTCTTCCCGCGCGCGTGGACGGCTACCTGACCGGCGATCTGGATCCGCTGGCGGCGTCGGGCGAGGTCATCTGGCGCGGCGTGGAGAGGCTCGGCGAACGCGACGGACGCGTCTCGCTCTACCTCGCGGACTCGGCCGCCGAGCTCATCCCGCCCGTGGAGCTGCTGGATCCGCAGCCGGATCTGGATCCGCGCGAGGCCAAGCTGCTGCAACTGCTCGCCGCGCGCGGGGCGTCGTTCTTCAATGAGCTGCACGCGTCGATCGGCGGCTACGCGGGCGCGCTGGTGGAGGCCCTCTGGGGTCTCGTTTGGAAGGGCCTGGTCACCAACGACACCTTGAGCCCGCTGCGCGCGCACGTGGAGTCCGCCGCGCACCGCGAGAAGCGAGAGCGGGCCATGGCGCGCGGTCACCGGGTGGCTCGCAGCGCGCCGCCGGATGCGTCGGGGCGATGGTCGCTGTGGAGCGCGCGCGCCGGATCGCCGTCGACGGTCACCCACTGGTCGGCCCGCCAGGCCCGCGTGCTCCTCGAGCGCTACGGGCTGGTGGGCCGCGAGGTCGCTCGCAGCGAGGCGCTCCCCGGCGGCTTCGGCGCCGTGTATCCCGCACTCAAGGCGATGGAGGACGCGGGCAAGGTGCGCCGCGGCTTCTTCGTCTCCGGGCTCGGCGCCGCGCAGTTCGCGCTCCCGCCCGTGCTCGACCAGCTCCGCGGCCTGCGCGAGCCGCCCGCCCAGCCCGAGGCCCTGCTGCTCGCCGCGGTGGATCCGGCCAACCCCTACGGTGCGGTCTTGCCTTGGCCCGCCACCGACGCGGGACGCCCGCTTCAACGCGCCGCCGGGGCGCACGTGGTGCTCGTGAACGGCGCGCTCGCGGCCTTCGCCAGCAAGGGCGCGCGCCAGGTGCGGCTCTTCCTGCCCGAGAGCGAGCCCGAGCGAACCCAGGCCGTGGAGGCGGTGGTGTCGCGGCTGGCCCGACTCGCCAGCGGCCCGGGTCCGTTCCGAGCGGGCATGCTGGTGGAGGAGCTCGACGGCGGGCCGGCGACCGAGCATCCGACCGCCAGCGCGTTCGCCCGCGCAGGCTTCACCCCGACCGCCCAGGGGCTCCAGCTCCGCCGGGCCGCGACGTGGAGCCTCCCGTAGTCTACGATATATCTTGATATATCCTGAACCGGGTCGACGGGGCTTCGGCCGACCGGGCCTGAGAGCATTGTCGAAAAACGAGCCTCCGGCTCGGCCTGGGGTATGCTGATCCGACGTGGACGGCCGGTCCCGGCATCCCGGAGGAATTCCAACATGAGTGGGCGATACGCCACATGGGCCCTTGCGGCCGCGGCAATCCTGTCTTTCTCCGGTACAGCGCGAGCACAATCGATCAGCTGGACCCTCGTCGGCGGCAACGCCACCTGCGCCGCCACCGGCGGCTGCGCCTGCCCCACGGCGCCACAGATGACCTGCGCCGGCGCGACGTGCACCCTCTCCGGCGACGTCACCTGTGACACCGGCACCGCCGGCGACATCACCGTCGGCGCCGGCGTGACGCTCGCGGTGACGCCGTGGTCGAGCACGGCCACCAGCCAGGGCCAGCTCAACCTGCACGCGCTGCACGGCACCATCAGCGTTGCCGCGGGCGCGGTGATTGACGCCAACTCGGCGGGCTACGCCGGCACGCCGGGCAACGCCTGCACCGGCGGCGGGTGCGTGTGCAGCGCCACCACCACCTGCCAGAACGGCAACGGCTGCGGCCCCGGCTTCGGCGTGGGCGGCCAGTGCGTCCTCGACGGCGCCGGCGGCGGCGGCTACGGCGGCTTCGGCGGCCCGGGCAGCCGCGACAACGTCTGCGGCACCATCGACGCGGCGGGTGGCTCTCCCTACGACCCCAGCCCGAGCACGGTGACCATGGGCTCCGCGGGCGGCTCTGCGGGCTCGGCCGACAACGACAGCGGCGGCACCGGCCCGAGCGGCGGCGGCGCGGTGCAGCTCTTCGGCCAGAACATCGTGGTGGCCGGCACCATCCAGGCCCATGGCGGCAACGGCACCGTCGTGAACAACGACGCCCAGGGCGGCGGCGCCGGCGGCGGCGTGCTCCTCAACGCGCTCGCGGGGCTCACCTGCAGCAGCGGCAACGCGCTCGACGTCCGCGGCGGCAACGGCGGCAGCGTCGACGACAAGGGTGGCGCCGGCGGCGGCGGCCGCGTGAAGATCTTCGCCACCGTCATCACCGGCACCTGCAACTTCCTCACGGCAGCGGGCACGGCCGGCTGCGCGGGCGGCTCGGGCACCGCGGCGGTGGTCACCAACGGGCTCCTGGCCTCGCCGGTGATCGTGAGCCCGCCCACGGGCTCGACCGTGCAGTCGACCCCGACGGTCAGCGGCACGGTCGACGCGTCCGTCTGCGCGCTGGGCACGCCCGTGGTGCGCCTGATGGTGGACGGCGTCTACGAGGCCACCACCGCCACCGTGGACTGCACCACCAACCCCGGCACCTGGACGTTCACGCTCCCCGTCGCCCTGGCCGCGGGAAACCACACCATCCAGGGCTACGCGGAAGTGTCTATCAACGGTTCGGTGATGCAATCCCCGGGCGGCAACACGGTCACCGTGACCGTGCCCGGCACCGCGGGCCTGAACGTCACCATCCAGGTGCCGGCCGCGGGCCTGTACACCAACGCCGCCCTGCCCACGATCTCCGGGGTGGAGAATGGCTCGACCGGACGCGCGGTGAGCGTGAGCGTCACGGACAGCACGGGCAACGTCACCAACTTCAACACCACCGCCCAGAACCTGGGCCCGCCGCGGCCGTGGTCGATCGCCGCGGCGTACACGCCTGCCGCGCAGGGCCTGGTGACCATCGTGGCCACCGTGGTCAACGGCGGGAACACCGCCCACGACACCGTCGCGTACGTCTACGACACCGTCGCGCCCGTGCTCTCCGTGAACGCCACGCCGAGCGTGGGCAGCGGCAGCTTCACCTTCTCCGGCAACTACTCGGACACCACCAGCGGCATCAAGCCGGGCACGCTCACCGTGCAGGTGTGCAACGCGGACTGCTCCACCGGCTGCCAAGCGGTCACCGTCAGCGGCGGCGCGAGCAGCTACTCGGCGACGACCTCGGCGAGCCCGCCGATTCCAGCCACCGACGGCACCTACTGCGCCAAGGCCACCGTGCAGGACCTCGCGGGCAACACCGCCACCACCACCACCACCTTCACCGTCGACAAGACCGCGCCCACGGTGACCATCAACGGCGGCCCGACCCTCGACCAGAGCAACGGCAACGTGAGCGGCACCGAGACCGACACCAACCCGGGCCCGGTGACGGTGACGTACTGCACCGACTCGTGCGCGTCGCTCGCGGGCGGCCCCTGCCCCGCAGCGGACATCGACGCCCAGGTGACCAGCGCGCCCTCCGGCGTGACCTGGTCGGCCAACCCGCCGGCGCTCGCCGACGGCAGCTACTGCGTGATCGCCTCGGCCACCGACGGCGCGGGCAACACCGGCAGCACCACGGCCACGCTCACCGTCGACACCGGGGCGCCGAGCGTCTCCGTGGATCCGAACCTCGGGGCGAGCAAGACGCCCACCACCGTCTGCATCGCCGCGAGCGACGCGAACGGCATCTCCAGCGTCACCGCCACCTATACCGTGGACGGCGCCTCGCAGGGCTCGCTCACCGTCACCCAGCAGGCGTGCACCCAGACCAACGGCCAGCCCGGCCAGTACACGGTCACGGTGCCCGCGCAGACCGGCGATCACACGGTCGCGGTCACCGCCACGGCCACCGACGGCGCGGGCAACAGCGCGCAGTCGACAGGCAGCTTCATGTCCGTCGACCAGGGCCCGGTGCTGGTGCTCACCACCCCCTCGGATCCGACCAACGCCGCCGCGCCCATCCTGCAAGGCAGCGCCACCTCGCCCATCGCCATCACCAACGCCACGCTCACCATCTTCTCCGGCTCGAGCTGCAGCGGCACACCGCTCGCGACGGATGACGTGACGTCGAGCGCAGGCGGCTTCTCCGCAGCGCCCTGGCCCACCACGCCGGTGCCCGCGGGCACGTACTGCGTGGCGCTCACCGCCACCGACGCGCTCGGCAACGTGAGCACCACCACGCTGGTCATCACCGTGGATCCGACCGTCCCGACGATCACCGTGACCGTCTCGCCGGATCCGTCGACGGATCCGCAGCCCACCGCCACCGGCATCGCCTCCAGCGGCGTGGCCTCCGTCGACGTGACCTTCGCGCCCGTGCAGGCCGACGGATCGTGTGGCACCGCCGTCTCCAACGGCACCGCCACCGTGAACGGCGGCACGTACAGCTTCCAGTCGCCGAGCGCGCTGGTGCACGCCGCGGCCTGCGCGCCCTACTGCGTGACCGCCACCGGCCAGGACGCCTCCGGCAACTCGGCGACCGCGTTCGACCGCTTCACCCACTGCAACGCGGCGACCTCCAGCAACTCGCCGATGTCGGTCACCGCGAGCGACGACGGCTCGGGCGGCGTGAACGCCAGCGGCCAGGCGCCGAGCAGCGCGAGCAACGTGGCCGTCACCATCACCAGCACCGACGCCAACGGCAACTGCACGCTCAACGTGGTCGCCACCGGCAACGCGAGCGTGAGCGGCAACGCCTGGTCCACCGACGCCGGCACCGGCCTGGCGCCCGGCACGTACTGCGTGACCGCGACGGCGCAGTCGGGCTCGAGCACCCTCGCCAGCGCCGGCACGCGCGTGACCATCGTGGCCACCACCACCTCCACCAGCGGCAGCAGCGGCTCGACGTCGACCACCGCGTCGTCCAGCGGCTCGGGCTCAGGCTCGACCGGCACCACCGCGACCACCGCCACGGTGACCACGGCCAGCTCCGGCAGCGGCTCCGGATCCACGGGCGTCAACGCCTCCGGCAGCGGCTCCGGATCGACCGGCACCAGCGGATCCGGAAGCGGATCCGGATCCACGGGCGTCAACGCCTCGGGCAGCGGCTCGGGCTCCGGCAGCGGATCCGGATCGACTGGCGTCAGCAACTCCAGCAGCGGTTCGGGCTCCGGCAGCGGCTCGGGCTCGGGCTCCACCGGCGTCAGCAACTCCGGCAGCAGCTCCGGCTCCACGGGCGTCAGCAACTCCAGCAGCAGCTCCGGCTCCTCAGGCGCCAGCAACTCCGGCAGCAGCTCCGGCTCCTC
>JAFEBB010000077.1 GCA_018266075.1 Deltaproteobacteria bacterium
CGCTCGGCTACAGTCACTCTCTGTCAACACCGCTTACCCGGACAGGCTCCTAGCGCGCTTGTCCGGTTTGTCCGGGCGTGCCGCCGAGCGTGACCCAGCCGTGCGTCGCGGACGCGGTGTCGGGCACGTCGTAGGCCTCGAGCGTGGGCACGCCCGACACCATCCGCGCCACGTACCAGCGGTTCGTTCCCAGGGCGCTGCCGCCGAGCCACGACGTATAGCCCGCATCCGGGAACGCGCACGCGTAGAGCTGATCGCCCGCGGCGTCGTAGGAGACGAGCGCGTCGAACGGCGGGAGCTGCGCGGCCTCGGCGTCCTCGTAGACCGGGTAGTTGCCGGTGGCGAGGAGCACGTTGTCGCGATCGGTGAGCATCGGCTGCGTGGCGCCCTCGTAGCTCCAGCCGGCGTCGCCCGTGTCCCAGAGGACGTCGCCGGTCGACGGTACGAAAGCCACCAGCAGCGGGCCACCGCACGGCCCCGCGAAGTCGCCGCGACACGCGTACGTCCCGCCCACCAGGTAGCCGATGTTCGCATCGCCGACAGGCGCGCTTCCCATGCCGCCGTACCAGTCGCCGGTGGTCGCGCCCGGGCCAATCGGCGTCGTGCCGCCGTCGGGCCAGGCCAGGTACGTGGTGTCGTACGACGACAGCGTGAGCGCGCCGTCGACAATCGAGCCGGCGGTGTAGCCAGGAGAGTCGCGGACCTCGACGATGGTTCCCGTGCGGTCGAGGCCGATCACCTGCTGCACCCAGCCCGAGTCGGGGAGCTCGAAGGTTCCCGCCATCCAGGTCTTGCCGAAGCCATCGACGATCAGGCCGCTGCCGGTGCCGAAGAGCGTCACCGCGCCGCGCAAGTCGCCGCCGTCGACGTCGAGCATGGCCAGCGCGGCGATGCTCTGCGAGGTCGCCGGATCGTCGAGGGTGAACCGCACCGCCAGCGTGTCCGCGTCGACCTCCGCCATTCCCGTAACCGAGCCTGTAGCACTCGGCCCGCCGTCGTCGGGCGGCGGGAGGAGCCGCGTGACGAGCTGCTCCTCCCACAAGAGCGCGCCGTCGCGCTGGGCGCGCAGCTGCACGCGGCCGTCGCTGAGGGTGATGACCAGATGCCCGCGGCTGGCGATGACGCCGGAGCTCGCGCCCCAGGGCTGGCCGTAGAAGTAGCCGTCGAGCGGCTGGCGATAGCGGAAATAACCCTCGTGCGTGGTCGACACCAGGTCGCAGCCGCCGTCGGTCGTGGCGTGGCACTCGACCCAGTAGAGATCTTCGCTGTCGTCGAGCGTGCCCGGGAAGGTGAGCGAGTCGCCGGTCGTCGGCGAGTACGTCCACGCGGGCGTGAGCTCGCCCTGCGCGGGCTGGACGCAGGTGTGGCTGTGACACGTGCCGCCTTGCTGGCACGGCGTCGCGGCGGCGCAGGGCGCGCCCTCGGGCACGGACACTTCCTGGCAGCTGCCCATCAAGCACACGTGCGCGGTGTCGCAGTTGGCGCTGCCGCAGGGCGTGCCGTCGGGCGCGTCGGTGACGCCGCAGCCCGAGCCGGGATCGCACGTGGCGACCTTGCAGGGCGCGGTGGGCGCGGGGCAGTTGCTGGAGATGTCCACGTGCACGCAGCCTTGGGTCGCGTCGCAGGCGTCGGCGGTGCAGGCGTTGCCGTCGTCGCAGCTGCGAACTTCACCGAGGCACTGGCCGCTTCGACATTGGCCGTTCGCGATGCAGGTGCCCGCGCTGCAGCTCGCGCCATCGTCGAGCGTGCCGTCCACGCAGGTGTTCGACTCGGGATCGAAGGTCACCGTGTGGCACGCGCCCGGCGTCGCGCAGTGTGTGGGCGTGAGGCCGATGCCCGACAGCGCGACGGTGAGCGTCTGCCCGTCGGCGGTGAGGGTGAACGTGCCTGTGGCGTCGCCGGCCGTGGTCGGATTGAAGCTCACGGTGATGGGCGTCGACGCGCCGCCCGCGAGGTGCACGTTCGAGTCGGCCGTGAACGGCCCGGTGATGACGATGGTCGCGTCATGCGGGCTCGCGCCCTGGTTGGCGACGTTCAGCGGCGAGGCGCGCGGATGGCCGATGACCGTCGGCCGGAAGTTGAGCGTGGCGGGCGCGGTGAGCGCGCCGTCGGCCGAGCCGAGCTTGAGCTCGCCGCAGGCGCAGAGCGCCACGAGCGCCAGCCAGGCCGCGCCGATTCGGATTTCGCGCATACGTCTCCCCTCGAGTCCGGGGTCGACGAAGCAAGGCGGGTGCCGCGCGCGAAGCCGCGGCGTGGAGCGCACTTGCGCGACTCGAGGATTCGCGACTTCAGAAATCCGCGGCGGAATCTCAGGGCGACGGGATCAGCACCCGCGGCTCCTCATCGGCGTGCAGCACGACCGTGTCGCCAGCCTTGAAGCGCTTCGCGTCCGCGCGATTGGCAAAGCTGAAGACGTAGAGGTCGACGCGCGGCTGGCCCTGGGCATCGAGCGCTCGCGGCTGGGCGACATGGGGCTTGATCTCGGCGTCGCCCAGTCGCGCGCCGGGAGCGAGGCGGAAGCGATTGCGCTTGAGCTCGCGGCAAATCACGTACCCGGCCTTCGGTTCCACAAATTCAATTTGGAACGGAAATTCAGCCACACGGCCTCCGGCACCCTGCCCGAATTCTACGGCGCCCGGGTCGCCCCTGCAGTCAGAACCTTTTTGGGCTCGGCTCGTTCCAATGGGGGAGTGGCTCTGCCAACATCCCGCCCGGGGAATCCAACCATGACCAAGCCACGTCGGCCCTGGCGGTACGTGCTGCTCGCGTTCGCCGTCTCCGGGGCAATCTTCATGCTCACCCGACCGGTCTGTTGGTCGGCCTGGCTGCTCCACGGCGTGATGGCCCGCCAGTGCCCCGACGGCGACTTCCGCCAGACGCTCTGGGCCAACGCCAACGGCATCCATCGCGGCGGCGAGGGCTGGGTCTACGCGGGCGCCGTGGCGCACTACGCGGTCGCGCGGAGCCAGTACGATCGAACCGGTGTGGTTCGGCGGGTGACGGCGGACGTCTCGCTCGTCGACGCCAAGGGCAACGCGACGCCGCTCGAGTCCGCGAAGGCCTGGATCAACGACGACGGCACCCTGCGCGCGCCCTTCAAGTTCCCCAACGTGCCCGACGGCGACTACCAGCTGCGCGTGCACGAGCGCACCTCGCTGGGCGAAGGCAGCGTCGATGTGCCGCTCGCGCTCTACGCGCCCGCGAAGGTGCACGTGATCACCGACCGACCGCTGTACCAGCCGGGCGACGTCATCAAGTTCCGCGCGGTGGCGCTGCGCGCGCGCGACCTGGTGCCGCTCGACGGCCGGCCGGGGCACTGGGAGGTGCGCGATCCGAACGGCGAGCTCGTGCTCGAGGAGAAGGCGAACGCGGGCCAGTGGGGCGTGGTCGCAGGCACGTTCCCGCTGGACTCGGGCGCGCCGCAGGGCGAGTGGCACGTGGCCTGGGTTTCGGGCGACGCGCGCGACGACGTCAGCATCAAGGTTCAGCCGTTCGTGCTGCCGCGCTTCCGCGTGGAGGCCAATGCGACGAAGCCGTTCTACCGCGCGCACGAGAAGCCCGAGGTGAAGGGCCGCGTCGTCTACAGCTCCGGCGCGCCGGTGGCAGGTGCGACGCTGGAGATCAGCTGGAACGTCGGTGGCAACTGGCCGCCGCCGACGGATTGGCTCACCAAGACGCTCCCGCAGCACGCGACGGCTGACAAAGACGGCACGTTCGACTTGAAGCTGCCCGAGATCCCCGGCGACCTGCAGGGCCAGGCGCCGCTGGTGGCGCGCATCGCCGCGACGGACGCCTCGGGTGATCGCGTGGAGGGCTCGGCCAGCGCGCTGCTCTCCGAGGACGCCATCCAGGTGAGCACCGTGACCGAGCTCGCCGACGGGCTCGTCGAGGGCTTCAACAACCGGCTCTTCCTGCGCGCCTCGACGGCCTCGGGCGCGGTGCTGCCGGGTGTGGAGCTGCTCGTGAAGCGCGCCTGGGACAGCGAGGACCCGGGCGTGAAGGCCATGACCGACGAGGACGGCGTGGCGCAGCTGCAGATCGATCCCGGCTCGCCGGTGAACGTGGTCATCCCGCCGCCGCCGTACCGGCCGCCGCCGCCGCAGCCTGCGGTGTCCCTCCAGGAGACCGAGGACTTGCTCCGCGACGACGAGGTGCCGCTGGTGGATCAGGAGGCGATCGAGCGCATCGTGCCCGAGCTGGCGCTGTGTGCGCGCTTCGCGAACGGCGGCGCCGACGCTCAGGTGGGCCTGGAAATCGACTCCAGTGGCGCCATCCGCGGCCACGGCGCGAACTTCGACTCGCTCTCGGACTGCGCGGCGGCGGCGCTCGCGTCGAAGCGGCTGCCCGCGGGCAAGCCGCGCCTCTACCGCCTGGACCTCGACTTCTCCGACCACGCGCTCGCGCAGGTGGGCGTGAGCGCCGAGGGCGTGCCGGGCTCGCCCGACGTGCTTCAGCAGGCGCTCACGGTGGCCGTCGACAACGCGCGGAGCTGTCTGCCTCGACGCACCGCGAGCGGCGGGAGTGTGGAGCTCATCGGAACCTGGCACAGCGCGAAGGCCGCGAAGCTCGGGACGGTGACCTGGTCGGCCGAGGGCGAGGGGAAGTCCCTGCAGCCGTGTCTGCAGTCGAAGGCGGCCACCTTTGCGCTCCCGAAGGAGAACCTGCAGGACTACGTGGGCGTGGTGAAGGCGGAGATTTCCCCCTCGGAAGAGGACGAGGTCTCGCAGCCGCAGGCGACCACCATGCTCGGCTACGAGCTCCGCATCACCGCCAGGCAGAAGGGCAAGGAGATCGGCGCGACCACGATTCGCATCAAGCCGGGCAACGTGCCGCCGCTGCGTTTGCGCGCCACGCCGGTGCTCGCGAGCGCGGGTGGGCCGCTGGACATCGAGCTCTTGCGAGGTCCGAACTACGAAGGCGACGTGCCTGAGGAGGCGTACCTGCTCTCGGATCGCGGCGGCGACCCGGTGAAGGTCAAGGTCGATCGCGAGGCGCGCACGGCTCACTTCCAGCTCCCGCCGAATGCCGCGGGCTGGTTCACGGTGAGTGCGGGTGGCGCGCAGGCGCTCGTGTATGTGCGCAGCCAGCAGGCGCTCGCGGTGGCGCTCAAGACCGAGCGCGAGCGCTACGCGCCGGGCCAGAAGGCGAAGCTCGCTGTGCGGACCATGGTGGGTGGCACGGGCACGCAGGCGGCGGTCGGACTCTTCGGCGTCGACGAGAGCCTGGCGCAGCTCGTGTCGCTGCCGGGCCCGGACGACATGGCGCGCGTGCATCAGAAAGTGCAGATGACCTCGCCCGCCTTCGGCACGCTCGACGGCGAGGCGCTCACGCTCGGTCGCATCCGCGGCGCGAACGCGGCCATGGCCACGGTGCTGCGCGTGAACGCGATGCCCACGGCCGCCGAGCTCGACGGCGTCTTCGCCGGCAACAGCGCGACCACGTTCGATCCCAACGGCGAGCTGACCGATCGCTTCTACGACATCCTCGGCGAGCTGCACGCGCAGGCCCGCGAGTGGGAGGCGAGCGCGCCGCAGGGCGAGAAGATGCACCCGCCGGGCATGGCCGCGCTGTGGCGCAAGGCGCTGGATGCCGTCGAGGCACGTCACGGAAATGTGAAGGATGCGTACGGCCGGCGCTTGCGGCTCTCGCAGCTTCCGTCGGACCTGCTCGCGCTCACGGATCCGCGGCAGGTGATCATCCAGGGAACGCGGTTGCCGGAAGACGTCGAGAGCTGGTCGGCGTACGTCGCGAAGGAGAAGCCATGAAGACGCGAATCGTTGCCGCGCTCAGCGCGCTCTCGCTGATCTCGTGCGACCAGGCCCGGAGCACGTTCGGCGCATCGGTGGACGCGCTCTCGGGAGAGGAAGACAAGAAGGCCGAGCGGCCGATGGACGAGCCCGCTGCGCCACCCGCAACGGCCGCACCCAAGGGTGCGCCACACCGGTCGGTCAGCTCCTTCGGCGCGGCCCAGGCCAAGGACGGCGACGACGACGTCATCTCAGCGAACGGCAAGGCCAAGACAGAGAGCGACTTCGATCAGCTCCTTGGCGGGGCCGGCGGCGGCGAAGGTCGAATCGAACAGCTCCGCCAGCGCCGGCAGCAGACCATCCAGGTCATCAAGGGCACCAAGGACGCGAAGGAAGCCGAGAACGAGGAGTCCCTCGCCGAGGCACCGACGCGCTCGTGGTTCCCGGAGTCGTTCCTCTTCGAGCCGCTGGTCGTCACCAATTCGCAAGGCGAGGCCTCGCTCGACATCCCCGTGCCGGATCGGCTGACGAGCTGGCGCATCCTCGCGCTGGCGCACTCGCGCGAGGGCTCGCAGGCCGGCGCGGTCACGAGTTTCCTGGGCACGCTGCCTGCATACGTTGATCCCGTGGTGCCGCCGTTCCTCATCGCGGGCGACGTGGTGAAGCTGCCCATTCAGCTCGTGAACACGACCGAGCAGAACATCGCGCTCACGCTCAAGACCGACGCGGTCGGCGGCGTGCTCACGGGCGCGAACGCGAAGGAGAACGTGCCCGCGGGTGGCAGCAAGGTCGACTACGCGGAGCTCAAGACCGACAAGCCGGGCAACGTGTCCCTGCACGCGACCTTCGGCGACGCAGACGCCATCGCACGTAACATTCCGGTTTACCCGTCGGGTCGGCCGGTGATGGAGCTGCGCGGCGGCACGCTCGCGGCCCCGCGCACGATGGAGATCGCCAGCGCGCCGGATCTGCTGCCCGACTCCACGCGCGTGCGGCTGATGGTTTTCCCTGGCGCGCTCGGCCTGCTGCGCTCGGAGCTGACCGCGGCGAGCTCGCGGGGCGGCGCCGCGGCGGATGGCTACGCGCTGCTGCTCGCGGGGCGCGCGCCTTCGCTCCTGCAGTCGCTCGGCGACGAGCCGAACCCGGAGGCGCTCCGGAATCTGGCCATCGTCTCCAGCCAGCGCGTGCTCCGCGACGCGCGCACGCCCGACGTCTCGACCGCGGCCTCGCTTGCGGAGGCGGCGCTCGCGCACCCCGATAACCCGGTGCTGTCGCGGCTGGGCGAGCGGCTGGTGGCGCAGGTGGCGCAGTCGCAGCGGCCCGATGGCACGTTCCAGGGTGGAGCGGGCTGGACGCTGCAGCGCCTGCTGGTCACAACTGCGCAGTGCGTGCAGGTCGTCGCTGCGGATGCAGGCACGACTGCGTCCAAGCAGCGCGCGGCCGCGGTGACGCTCAAGGCCCAGGGTGCGTTCGAGCGCAACCTGGAGCACATCAACGACGGCTACACGGCCGCGGCGGTGCTCGCGAGCGGCGCCGTTCCCGACAGCGTGAAGCCGCGGCTGCGCGCCAAGGTCCGCGCGGGCGTGGTCACGCGTCCCGACGGCTCGCGCGTGCTCGAGGTGGGCAAGAACGTGCAGCGTCCGGATGGCAATCCGCCCTCGCAGATGGAGGCCACCGCGCTCGCGGCCCTCGCGCTCGACGGCGATCCCGAGGCGCCCTGGCGCGCGGATCTGGGCAGCGCGCTGCTCGGCAACTACAGCCCCGGCTCCGGCTGGGGCGACGGCGAGACCAACCTCGTCGCGCTGCGCGCGGTGCTCGCGCTGTTCAACCAGCCGCTGCCCGCCGAGGTGAACGTCGCGCTCACCATGGACGGCAAGCCCGTCGCCCAAGGCTCGATGAAGGGCAAGGCGCTGCGCGACGTGCTCGCCCTCGACGCCGATCTCGCCAACGCCTCGGGCACGCACAGCTTCGCGGTCACGGCCACGCCGGCGGTGCCGGGCCTCGGCTTCTCGCTGGTGATGACGGGCTACGTGCCCTGGAAACCGGAGTCGATGAACCAGGGGCTGGAGCTCGCCATCAAGCAGCCGTCGGATGGGAAGGTGGGTCAGCCGATGGAGGTGGAGGTCACTGCCGCGGCGCCGGCGAACGTGCCCGTGCGCATTCGCCATGCGCTGCCCGCGGGCGTCGACGCCGACACGCGCTCGCTCGACGCGCTCGTCACCAGCGGCGCCATCACCGCGTTCCACACCGAGCCCGGCGCGGTGGTGCTCGAGGTGCCCGCGCGGCCGGCGAACACGCCGTTCCGCGCGAGCTACCGCGTGATTCCCACGCTGGCGGGCACGCTGCACGCGGGGGCCTCGACGATCGAGGCCACCACGCGCAGCAACGCGAGCTATCACTTGCCGCCGACGGCCTGGGCCGTTCGCTAGCGCCGACGACGCAGCAGCACGAAGGCCGCGAAGAGCAACCCGAGCGGCGCCTCGAAGCTGGCGTCGCTCGCGCCGCAGCCGCAGCCCGACTTGCCGCTGCTGCCGGTGCTGCCCGTCGAGCCGGACGCGGCCGCGCTGGTCGTCGTGCCTGCGCCGCTGGTGGTCGTCGCGCCGGTGGTGCCCGTCGTCGACGTGCCCGTGCTGCTGGCCGAGCCGGTGCTGCTGCCCGAGCTCGTCGTCGTCGTGCTCGAGCCCGTGCTGCCGCTGGAGCTGGTCGTGGTGGTGCTGCTGGGCGCGACGCAGCGGCCGCTGGCGGTGTCGCAGGTGTCCTGGAAGTCGCCGAAGTTGCAGTCCTCGTCGGTACGGCACGAGGGCAGGCACACGCCGCTGTCGCCGTTGTTGAAGTCGTTGCAGACTTGGTTGTCATCGCAGGGGCCGTTGCTGGCCATGCTGCAGCTGCGGAAGCAGAGCTGGAACGCGCCGTCGCAGGTGCTGCCGGGCGGGCACGAGCAGGCCACCGTCGAGGGATCGCAGCCGGCGGAGCAGTAGCCGTCGGGCAGGTTCACGCCGGGTGAAGGATCCGGCGGGTAGCAGAACTCCAGCGTGCCGCACTGGGTGTCGTCGGTGCACGGGTCGCCGATGGGGCCGGCGTCGCGCACTTCGGCGCAGGTGTGCATGCACGGGTCGCAGACCTGGCCGCTGGCGCAATCGGAGCTCTGGTTGCAGCCGGGCACGCACGTCGACGTCGTGGCGCTGCAGTAGTTGCCGCTGGGGCAGGTGTTCGCGCCGCTCGGGTTGCAGGCAACGGTGCACGCCGACGGGCCCTCGGTGAGGGTGGTGCACACCGCGCCGC
Source organism: Deltaproteobacteria bacterium (assembly GCA_018266075.1). GTDB lineage: Bacteria > Myxococcota > Myxococcia > Myxococcales > SZAS-1 > SZAS-1. Next base: position 9,030 of record JAFEBB010000077.1, read on the forward strand.
CGTCGCAGGCGAGGATGGCGCAGGCGTCGAAGGCTGCGCGCGGTCCGCCGTCGAGCACGCCCACGCCGCCGTCGTATTCGCCCGGGTTGAAGCTGCCCGCGTCGCCCGCGTAGCCGCCGCCGTCGAAGAGCGGGCCGGAGGTGTTCGTCGACGTGCCGCTGCCGGCGCACGCGGGCCAGGCCTGCGCGAGCTGGGCGAGATCGAGCGAGCCCCAGCCGGTGGCGTCGTCGAAGCCCACCCGCGAGGACGGACCGGTGACGCCGTTCTGGGTGAGGTCGCCGGTGGTGATGTCGTGGAAGACGGCCGCGTGCGTCCCGCTGGCGCCGAGCCGATAGAGCTCGAACTGCGGCGCGCCGATGCGACAGCCGCCGATGAAGTCGTTGATCAGCGCGAAGGCGCCTGCCGCCATGGGCGCGGCGTCGCTGGTGCCGCCCGAGGCCTCGAGGCTCCCGGGGCTGAAGTCGTCGACCACCACGCCGACCTGCGGATCGGCCAGCAGCGAGAAGTCCGGGACCTCGCGATATATCGATTGCGTGCCGCTGCCCGTCTGGTAGCTGGGCTGGCCGAAGATGATGCTCAGGCCGCCGCCGCCGGCGCCGTTGTTGCCGCCGCTGTTCCAGGGCGTCTCCGCGGCCCAGGCGGCGATGGCGTCGTGCGAGTCGAAGGGCGCCTGCGTCGTCGTGCCGCCCACCGAGACCATGTACGGGAGCGAGCCCGGGTAGTCGACCGCGGGGCCGTCGCCGCCGCCGCCGTCCGCGAGGATGGGGCCGGTGCCGCAGTCGTCGGCGCCGTTGTCACCCGAGGCCGCGAACCAGCTGATGCCCTCGGCCGAGCCCTGGGCCACGATGTCCGAGAGCGTGTAGACCTCGTCCGCGTAGAAGTAGAGCTCGTCGGGCTCGCAGCTGCCGTAGCTCGTGGAGACCGCGGTCACGGTGTAGTCCACGTTGGCGAAGTAGCCCATGCCCTGCAGGAACATGGTGTCCGACGGCCCGAGCACCATGGTGATCTTCTGCTCCAGCGGCGCGGCCACCGCGCTCATCTCCGCGTCGAGCTCGAGCTCGCCCTTGTCGCCCTGGTTGTCGGGCTGGCTGCCCTGGAGCCCGAGGTTCACCAGCTCGAAGGTCACCGGCGAGTCGGCCACGCTCCGGTAGAAGTAGTCGAGGTCGGCCGGATCGGGCAGGTCCGCGGTATCCGGAATCGGGCCCACCACGCCCACGCGCGAGAGCTGACCCGCGAAGCCCTGCTGGTGCAGCGGAATCGCGTCGTAGAAGCGGCGCAGGTCCTGCGGGCCGAAGGCGTCGTACTGCGGCAAGGCCATGCGGCGCTTGAAGCGCGAGCGCGTGTCGAGGCCGGAGAGGCTCTGCACCTTCGACGCGAGCGCGCTGGGCAGCGTGGGCTTGCCCTGGAAGGTGCGGAAGCGCTGGCCCGAGGCCGTGCGCACGTCCCACAGCGTCACGCCCAGGAGCTGCTCGACCTCGCTCACCGTGCCCGTCGCGTGCAGCAGCAGCCGGCTTGGATAGCGGGTCACCTCGAGTCCGGTCTTCGCGAGCGCGCGCGCGGCCGCGTCGTACGCGGGCTGGGAAAGACCGAAGCGCGCACCGAACTCGGTCGGTGTCAGCCAGCGGCGGAAGGTCGGCGACTTGGGGTCGTGCTGCGCGGCGATGAGCGCGTCGAGGCCCGCGTGATCCACGAGCGTGAGGCCAACCATCAGGCTCGCTTGCGCCGTCGGCGACGCGCGCTCCAGCGTCGCGCCCGGCGGCACCGGCTGCGCGGTGGGCAGGCCAGCGATGGCCGCGGTGAGGAGCAGGGCAGGGACGAGCATGCGAAGGTCCGTTTCTGGAAGCACGGACTCTAGACGCTGCCGCAGCGCGCTGGCGAGCGTCACCTCGTGCTAGACCGACCTTGCATGCCCAAGGACGACGAGAAGCCGTTCAACAACCCTTTCGCGAAGCTTTCGGCCCAGCGCGACGCGCTCCCGAGCGGGCCTGCGCAGCCGCTGGTCGTGCCGCTCGACGAGAAGAAGGGGCCCGCGCGTGCGGTGCTGCGTCGCGAGCGCAAGGGCCACGGCGGCAAGGAAGTCACGCGCGTGGAGAAGCTTGGGCTGAACGCGCGCGAGCTCGAGGAGTGGTGCAAGGCGCTCAAGCGCGAGCTCGGCGCGGGCGGGCTCGTCGAGGGCGAGGACCTGGTGTTTCAGGGCGATCAGCGCGAGCGGCTCGAGAAGCTGCTTCAGAAGCGCGGCGTGCGGCAGATCGTGCAGGGCTGATCAGCCGAGCGCGCGCGCCAGCTCGGGCAGCACCTCGCCCGCGCGCGCGTCGAGTCGCAGGTTCGCGTGAGCGTCCCCGCGAGACTCGCCCAGGTTCACGAGCGCAATCGGCATTCCGCGCTCGGTAGCGCGCAGCACGAAGCGATACCCGCTGAAGACCGCCAGCGACGACCCGACCACGAGCAGCGCCTCCGACGCGTCCAGCAGCGCGAAGCTGTGCTCGACCTTCTCGCGCGGCACCGAGTCGCCAAAGAAGACGACGTCCGGCTTGAGCACGCCGCCACACGCCAGACACGCGGGCACCACGAAGCTCGCGATGGCGTCGCGCGAGAGCTCGGCGTCGCCATCGGGCGCGAGCTCCACGGGCTGGCGGTCGAAGTTCGGGTTCGCGTCGAGGATTCGGCCTTGAAGCTCCGAGCGCGGCTCGACGGCGCCGCACTGCAGACACCGCGCCTCGTGCAGCGCGCCGTGCAGCTCCACGACCCCCGTGCTCCCCGCCGCCTGGTGCAAGCGATCCACGTTCTGCGTGAGCAGCGCACTCACTGAACCCATCGATTGAAGCTGCGCGAGCGCGCGATGTCCGTCGTTCGGCCGCGCCTCGGCGAACCGCGGCCAACCGAGCGCCGAGCGCGCCCAGTAGCGCTGCCGCGCCGCCGCCGAGGTCACGAACTCACGATGCTGGATGGGATTTCGCGCGCGCTTGCGCGTCTCGGGCCCGCGGTAATCGGGGATGCCGCTCTCGGTGGAGCAGCCCGCGCCGGTGAGCACCAGCGTGCGCTTGCCGCGCAGGAGCTCCGCCAGCGGCGCGACATCGACCGTGGAGAGCGGCGCGGAGAGCATCCCCAAGTTCTACAAGCCGAGGGCTGCCGGCCGCACGCCCTTCTCGAGCGCCGCGCGCAGGTTGTCCTCGAGCCCGCTGAGGAGCAGCGGCACCGCGGCGTTGCTCCAGCCGAAGCCCATGCCGCGGCTCTCTTCCTCGGCGAGGTACACGCCCAGGTCGTTGCCCTGGTTGTGGTACTCGCTCGCGTCCACCAGGTGCGAGGCCAGGGCCACGTTGTACTTCTCCTTGATCGTGCCGTTCCGCTCCCCGGCGATGCGCAGCACCATGTGCAGCCAGCGGTAGGCGATCTTGTCGGCCAGCGCGTGGAAGCCGTAGCGCCGCAAGCCTTCGACGGCGATGACTTGAAGGGGCGCCCAGCCCACCGGCCAATCCCACTGGAAGCGCTCGCGGGGCGCGCCCTGACGCGAGGCCGGCGAGCTCGTGGCCAAGCCGCCCGGCTCGAGGAAGCGGTCCACCAGCTCTGCCACGCGCGCCGCCTGCTGGCCCGAGGCCATGCCCACCCAGAGCGGGAAGAACGTGGCCAGCGACTCGTAGTGCGCGCGCCGTCCGGTCGTCAGGTTCCAGTCGAAGTACAGGCCGCGCTGCTCGTCCCACAGGTAGCGGTCGACGATCTCCCGTCGCGCCTTGGCACGCCGATCCCAGCGCGCGGCGCGGGCGCTCTTCGCACCCTCGATGCGCCGGTACATCGACGCCAGGTCGCGCTCTTGCCGATACAACAGCGCGTTCAGGCACACCGGCGCGTGCTCGTGCGCCAGCTCGCCGAAGCGGTGCGTGAGGTCCCAGCCGCTCTCGCGCTGGGCGCGGTCGTTGGCCCAGAAGCTCGGGGTCTGCGGGTGGCACGCGTAGAAGTCCGGGTTCACCTCGGGGCACGGGCCGCCGGCCTCGTCGTGGTAGCGGCTGAGCCCAATCGACGTGATCCGTGGCGCGCGGCTCCACAAGTGCTCGCTCGTCGTCTCCGCGGCGCGCGCACAGCGGCGCAGGAAGTTCAGCGCCTCGGGATCGCCCTGGCGCTCGAGCTCCTCGAACACCTCGCGCGCGAGCGGCGTCAGGAACGGCGGCTGGGTGCGCGAGAGGTGGTAGCTGCGGTTGGTGTTGGCGATCTTGCCGAAGTGGCGGATCTGGTAGGTGAGGTTCTCGGCCACGTCGCGGGCCATGTCCACGTAGCCAGCGCTGATGGCGCCGCGGGCCTGGAAGTAGCAATCCCAGCCGTACATCTCGGTGAACATGCCGCCGGGCACGAGGTACGGCTTGGGCAGGTAGCAGATGCCCGCGTCCTTCGACATCTGCTGCTGCCACGCGCGCCCGCGCTTGCGCGGGAAGGGCACAATCACGATCTCGCTGCGCCGCTTGGCCTGCCGGCGCAGCCGGGCGATCGCGCTCTCGTCGCCCTCGGGGACGTAGATGTAGTACCGGCCGTCGGAGGCGCGGAGGATGCCCTCGTCGATGGCGTGGCAGAGGTCGTCCACGTTGTCGGCGCGCCGCACCAGCCCGCGCCACGTGTAGGCCACGTAGTTCAGCATGCGGTCGAGCCGCGTGGGCGCGAGCGCCGCCAGGGGCAGGAGCGCGTGGTCGGGGTTGCCGCGGCGAATCTCGCGGCCCAGCAACGCCGCCAGCCCGCTCAGCCGCTCGGCGCCCGAGAGGCGGAGCTCCAGGCCGGGCGCGAGCTCGAGGTTGATCGACTTCACCCGCGAGCGGCGCAGGTCATCGACGGTGATCTTGCCGTCGCGCCCGACGTCGACCTGGCGCAGCAGCATGGACAGCAGCTCCCGGGGCTTCACGGCAAAGCGGCCGCTGGTCTCCAGGCGGGGTTCGGGGAGGGCGTGGGGCGGAGGCGACAACGGTAGTTCCCGGTGAGGTAACGGTCGAACGCGCGCGAAAGCGCCGCTCTTCCCACTCCGGGATCGGTCGCGGTTAGCGCTTCGCCAAGGCGAGGATGGCCCTCCATTCGGCCTGCGTCACCGGCATCACCGAGAGCCGGTTCCCCTGCTTGAGGAGCTGCATGCCAGCGAGCTTGCGCTCTTTGCGCAGGCGCTCGAGGGGCACGATGGCCGGGAACGTGGCCGTCCAGCGCAGCTCCACCGAGCTCCAGCGCGGATCGGCCTTCGTGGCCTTGGCGTCGTAATAGTCGGACTTCTTGTCGAGCGCCGTGAGGTCCGGGAAGGCCTCGCGCGCCACCTCGGCGGTGCCGGCCACGCCGATCGCGTCGGAGCTCGAGTGGTACACGAGCACACCGTCGCCCTGCTTCATGGCCCGCAGGTAATTGCGCGCCAGGTAGTTGCGCACGCCCTCCCAGCCGGTGGTCTGGCCCTTGGCCTTCTCCAGATCGTGGATGGAGAACACGTCCGGTTCGGTCTTCACGAGCCAGTACTGGGTCGACATGGAAGTCCTAAAGGCTCAGGGCGCAAAGCTCTGGGGCTGGGGGCTGGGGGCTGGGGGCTGGGGGCTGGGGGCTGGGGGCTGGGGGCTGGCCGGAGAGCGAATAGAGCAGGAACGAGAAGATTGGGAATGAGATTGTGCGAGTCGTTCGCATTCAACTGCGAATTCATCTGGGCTAGTCTGCGCCCGCCTAGTCCCCAGCCCCCCAGCCCCAAGTCCCCAACATGCTCATCGACCTGCACGTTCACTCGCGCGCCACCGCCGGCTGCGAGCTCGACGCCGCCAAGGTGCTCGCCAAGGCCGAGCAGCTCGGCCTCGACGCCGTGGCCTTCACCGACTTGAACTCGCTCTCTGCGGCGAAGGAGCTCCTGGCCGCCGGGCAGGGCAAGGGCGTGAAGGTCTTCGTGGGCGTGGAGCTCTCGACCGACCACGGCCACTACCTGGCCTTCTTCCCCGAGCCCACCAACGTGCCCGAGCCGGCGCAGCTCTTCGGCGACTCGAGCAAGGGCTGGCCGGCGCGCGAGGTGCTCGAGAAGGTGGCGTCGCTGGGCGGCGTGGCCATCGCCGCGCACCCCTACGACCGCGACGTGGAGCGCCCCAGCGGCGACTACATCTTCACCCTCAAGGATCGCCTGGTGGCCATCGAGGGCCTGAACGGGCGCCGCAAGCCGGGCGTGAACGACCTCGCCGTGGAGGCCAGCGAGCACATGGCGCTGCCCTGCGTGGGCGGCTCGGGCGCGTCGACGATGCTCGACGAGGTGGGCAAGGCCGCCACCTGGTTCAAGGAGAAGGTCTCGACGCACGCCGAGCTGGTGGCCGCGCTCAAGGGCGGGCAGTACTTCCCGGTCGGCGCGGGCCGACCGCCGCCGCTCTCGGAGCTGGCGCGGGCGCCCAAGAACACCGGCGAGCGGTTCGACCGTGGCGATCGAGGTGATCGCGGCGGACGCGATCGCGATCGGCGCGGGGGCCGCGGCGGCGGCCGCGATCGTCGCGGTGGCCGTGGCGGCGGCCGCGACCGGCGCTAGTTCAGCAATATCTAGATATGTCGATTTAGCCTGCGTCGGATCCGGCGTCGCGTCCTGCGTCGGAACCGCCGTCGCCATCTCCGCCATCCGTGGGTGCGCCGGCGTCGAGATCGACCTCGCCGCCGTCGGGCCAGCACGGGTAGAGCCCGCCATCGGGCCAGGGGCAGTACTGGTAGTACTGGACGTTCCCCGAGTCGAGGCCGGTGCTGCCGATGCCGCCGCCCGTGCCTTCACCGCAGGCGCCGTTGGCTCCCGCGCAGGGCACGCCGTAGCAGGCCATGAGCGTCACCGCGGCCACGCCCGAGCCGGCCGCCGCCGCGATGCCTTTCGCCCATCGCAGCGCCACCGGCGTCACCGAGCGCTGGCAGTTCGGACAGCGCTCTGCGCTTCGCGGGAGCAGCCCCTGGCAGCCGCCGCAGATCTCCAGAGCCATGGTGCACCCTCCGTGGCGACCCTCAGCGAACCGCGTGCCGAGCGCCCAAGTGCGCAGAATCGCACCGGCGTGCGCGGCCCGCGCGACGGCTCAGTATGACAACTTTGTCTGGGCCCTGCTCAGGAGCCCGAGGCAGGCGTCGTCGCGGGCGCAGCGCCCGTGTCCACCGCGGAGACCTTGCCGTCGGAGAGCGTGACCTTGCGCTTGCCGCCGCTGTAGGTCCACACCTCGGCGCGGTTGCCGCCCTTGAGGTCGATGCTCTTGTGCTCCGGGATGCCCCAGGCCATCTCCACGGCCTCCGCATCCATGTCGCGAACCACCTGCTTCTGGGAGATGGCCGCGCGGATCTCGTCGGCGTAGGCGTTCAGTCGCGGCGAGGGATCCTCCGCCGTGAGCAGCCGATCCAGCGCGGTGAGGAACTGGTCGTGGCTCTTGAGGTCCGAGCGCAGGACGAGGATCGCCGGCCGATCTCCCGACTCGCCCTCCACGTGCAAATACACCCAGGGGTTGTAGCGCGGCGTGTACGGCATGCGTCCGGCGACGACCATTCCCGTGGGCAGCTCCACCTTGGTGATGGTCACCTTGCGGCCAGCAGGGACGATGCCCTTGGCCGGCGGCGCGGGGACCACTTCGCCGTGCGCGTCGGTGAAGAGCTGCAGCTCCTGGGGTGGCTGGGCGGAGACCAGCTCCTTGCTGTCGTCGCTCCAGAACGGCCCCTCGTAGAGGCTCACCCGCAGAAAGCGCGAGCGGCCGTTGAGCTCGTTCTCGAGCTTGGCGCGGTCGTCGTCGGGGATGGGCGTGGCCGAGGCGCAGCCCACGAGGGCGACGGCGGCGATGGCGGCGGCGATGAAAGAGCGCATGGGCGTTGGCTAGCACGCACAACCGGTGACCTCAACGTCGATTCCCTGCTTGCAGCCCCGCTCGACGATGGCCACGCATTCACGATGCGGTGGCTCCTCTGTGCAGCGCTGTTGGTTTGTGGCTGCTCTCGAAACGAGAGGCCCGGCTCGACCGCCGGCGAGTCGGTGCCGCGGCCGCAGGTGATCATCGACAACGCCGTCCCCAATGACATGCCGCCGGCGGTGCCGCCCATCCCACCGACGTCGCGCTCGCCGCAGAACATGGGCTTCGACGCGGGCCAGGCGCCTCCCCAGCTGTGGATCACGCCGCTCGCACCGCCGAAGAAACCCACGCGGCTCACGCCGACCGAAGGTGTGGTCGACGCAGGCTTCTTCGAAGTGCCCGCACCGCCGCACCAGGACCCGATTCCCCCGCCCCAGGGCGGTGTCAGCCCGCAGCAGTAGGGTGACACGCGGGGGTGAGCACATGGATTCGATGACGATGGACGTGCGCCGCAAGGCGCGCGGCCGCGCGGGTGAGTCTTCCGCGGCGGAGTTCTTGGAAGCGCAGGGTTACCGCATCGTGGCGCGCAACCACCACTCGCGCGCGGGCGAGGTGGATCTCATCGCCGAGAGGGGCGAGCTCTTGTGCTTCGTGGAGGTGCGGGCGCGGGCAGGCTCGGCCATCGCCGCGCCGGAGGCCACGGTCACGCGCGGCAAGCAGCGCAAGGTGGTGCTCGCCGCGCTCGACTACGTGCAGCGGCACGAGCTCACCGAGCGCGCCATCCGCTTCGACGTGGTGGCCATCCTGGGCGATGACATCCTGCACATCGAGAACGCCTTCGACGCCGGCATGTGAGGTTGTGCTACGGAGGGGCATGGCCGGCACCCTCTTCGTCGTCGCGACACCGATCGGCAACCTGGGCGACATCACCGAGCGCGCCATCGAGGTGCTCCGCGCCGTGCCCCACGTGGCCGCCGAGGACACCCGCCGTGCTCGCGTGCTGCTCGATCACCTTGGCGTCGGCACCAAGCCGCAGAGCCTGCCCGCCTTCGACGAGCGTGGCCGCGCGGATTCGGTGCTCGCGCCCGTGGTGGCCGGCGAGGACCTGGCGCTCGTGACCGACGCCGGCACGCCCGCGATCTCCGATCCCGGCGGCGCGCTCGTGGCCCGCGCGGTGGAGCTCGGCCTGAACGTGGTGCCCATTCCGGGCGCGTGCGCAGCCGTGGCGGCGGTGAGCGTGGCCGCGCTGCCCACGGACCGCTTCGTCTTCATCGGCTTCTTGCCGCGAAAGGGGCAGGGCCGGGCGCGCTTGCTCGAGCAGCTCCGGACGCTGCCCATGGCCGTGGTGCTCTACGAGTCGCCGCATCGGATCGCCGAGACCTGCGCAGATCTTGCCGAGGTCTGGGGCGATCGCCGCGCGGTGGTGGCCCGCGAGCTCACCAAGCTGCACGAGGAGCTGCTGCGCGGGACGCTCTCCGAGCTCGCGTCGCGGCTGGGGCAGGGCGAGGTGAAGGGCGAGATCGTGCTGGTCGTCGAAGGCGCGCCCGAGGCCGCCGAGGAAGCGCTCACGCCCGAGGCGCTCGAGGCCGAGATTCGCCGGCAGCTCGCCGCGGGCGACAAGCCCATCAAGGAGATCGCGCGCACGCTCGCCGAGGCGCTGGGGCGCCCGCGAAAAGAGATCTACGAGCTCGCTTTGAAGCTGGCCGGAAAGTCCTAGCCAGAGCTTGGAGACCCCGCCGGCACCTCAGCCGGCGCAGCCGGCGAGCGCGGAGGCCGGGTCGAGAAGCGCGGTTAGAACGTCAGGACGCCGGTCGCCGAGAAGTAGAAGTCGTTGACCTGGCTGATGCGGAAGCGGCGGCCCACCGAGTCCCACCGGAAGTCGTAGCTCGGGTTGAGCTCGCCGGTGTTGTCGGGCGTGGCCGTGGTCGCGGGGAGGTCCACGCGGCCGTTGCCGTTGAGGTCGTTGCCCACGTTCTCGTTGGTGAGGAAGTGATCGGTGTCGTGGAAGTAGCTCGCCGCCAGACGCAGCTCCACGTACTGGGCCGCGCGCGCGTTGATGCCCAGCGTGCCGCCCATGTGGAAGTACTGCTCGGTGAAGAGCAGCTTGCCGAGCTGGTCGCTCATCTCGTTGTAGTAGCGGCCCTCGGAGACGAACTGGCCCGTGCCGCGCAGATCGACGACCAGCGACTGGTGCTTGCTCGGCTCGTCGTACGCGTAGAGCTCCACGCCCATGATCAGCGTGCCGTAGTAGGGCGGCTGCTCGCCGGTGTCCTGGCGCGACCAGGTCGAGGCCGCGTCGCCGCCGCCGGGGCAGTTCTCGGGGAACGCCAGCGTCGAGGGGTGGTCGCAGTTCGAGTAGAAGCCGCCCAGGATGCGCGGCAGCGACGCCGAGAACTGGAGATAGGGGTCCACGTATCCCACGCGCTTGCTCATCGACATGTACGGCGTGAACCGCTGCACCTTGTCGCCCACCGCGCCCGGGCTGGTGGGCGAGGTGTTCAGCGCCGGGTCGATCGCGTCGGCGAGGGGGAAGGTGTAGTCGAAGCCGATGACCCAGGTCGGCTTGGTGTCGTCGCGCTTCTCGCTGAGCACCGCGAACGCCGTGCCCACCGTCAGATTACCCACGCCCGAGCGGTGCACCTCGGCGTTCGGGTTGTAGAACGCGCCCGCATTGGCGCAGTCGTAGCCTCCGCGCGCGGTGACGCAGTTGTTGAAGACGGTGGAGGAGCCGTTGTCGGTGATCGACGGGTACCCGTAGTTGCGCGTCCAGCCCAGGATGATGGGCAGCGTGGCGTGGATCTCCAGGTCGTGCCAGATGCCAACGGCCAAACGGATGGGCAGGGTCTGCGTCACCTCGGTGAGCCGGAGCTCCGCCACGTCGATGATGTCGCCCGACTGGTGGTTCTCGCGGTTGATGAGGGCGCGGTGCTGGACGCGGTCGTAGCCCACCTGCAGGTCGATCCCGAGCGGGAACGAGGCGTTGTCCTCGAAGCCCGTGGCAACCCGGGTGATCTCGGCGCCATAAGCGGGAAGTGTCGCGGTGAGGACGACGGCGGCTGCCGCGTACGCCAGACCCTTCATCACCCCTCCAAGATGCGCGCGATTCCAGGCACCTGAGCGCGCTTCGGCACGTGCCGACGCTAGGCCGCTGCGTCCGAAGGTGTCAAGAATTCAAGAATGTTGGCCACATCGGAATCGTGTGGCGCGAATTGCTACTCGGGCCCGTCGGCGTCCTTGTCGGCGTCGCGCAGACCGAACTCCTTCATCTTCGTCTGGAGCGTCTTGCGCGAGATCTGCAGGAGCTTGGCGGCCTGGCTCACGTTGCCGCCCGTCTCTTCGAGCGCCTTGATGATCTCGTCGCGCTCCATCTCGGCCATCTTCTGGCGCACGCGATCCTTGAGGCCCAGCGTCTCGCTCGAGGCCGCCGGCGCCGCCCCGCCCGTGACCGGCCGCGAGAGATCCGATGGCATCGCGCTCGGCAACGTGGGCGATGGGGTGATCGTCGGCTTGGTGCCGGTCACGGCTTCGGGCAAATCTCTGAGCTTGATCGTCGGGCCGTCGGCGAAGAGCAGGGTGCGCTCGACGAGGTTCTCGAGCTCGCGGATGTTGCCGGGGAACTCGTAGCCCTGGAGCGCGGCGAGCGCGTCGGGCTCGAAGCTGGTGATGCGCTTGTTGAGGCGCTTGTTGTACTTCTCGATGAAGTGGCCGGCGAGCAGCGGGATGTCGTCGCGGCGCTCGCGCAGCGCGGGCAGCTCAATGGGCACCACCGCGAGCCGGTAGTACAGATCCTCGCGGAAGCGGTTGGCGGCGATCTCGGCCTTCAGGTCGCGGTTGGTCGCCGCGATGAGCCGCACGTCGACCTTCAGCGTCTTCAAGCCGCCCACGCGCTCGAACTCGCCGTACTGAAGCGCGCGCAGGAGCTTCACCTGCATCTCCGGCGGCACCTCGCCGATCTCGTCGAGGAAGAGCGTGCCGCCGTCGGCCAGCTCGAACCGGCCGGGCTTGCTGGTGACCGCGCCGGTGAACGCGCCGCGCTCATGGCCGAAGAGCTCGCTCTCCACGAGGTTGTCCGGGATCGCGCCGCAGTTGATCTTGATGAGCGGCTTGCTGCGCCGCGAGCTGGCCTCGTGAAGCGCCGTGGCCACGAGCTCTTTGCCTGTCCCGCTCTCTCCCGTGATCAACACGGTGGAGGGCGTGTCGGCCACCTTCTCGATGACCTTGAACACGTCCTGCATCGCCTGCGAGGCGCCCACGATGGCGCGCTGGCTGGTGAAGTCGCCGGGGATGTTCTGCTTCGAGAGATCGCGCTGCCGCGCGGCCATGGCGACGACCTGCTTGAGCTCGTCGGCGTCGAAGGGCTTGGTGATGTAGTGGAACGCGCCGAGCTTGATGGCCTCGACGGCTGAGTCCACCGTGCCGTGCGCGGTGATGATGATGACCGGGACTTGCGGGAGCTCCTGCAGCGTCCACTTGAGCAGCTCCAGGCCGCCCACCTTGGGCATGACCATGTCGGTGATGACCACGTCGGCGCCGTGGGTGAGCAGCTCGGCCTGGGCGGCCTCGCCGTCCGTTGCGGTCACCACCTCGTAGCCCTCGCGCTTGAGCTGCGCGGAGAGGATCTTGCGGAGGTTGGCCTCGTCGTCGACGACGAGCACCTTGGCGTGCAGCCGCGCCGCGTCCTTGCGGGACGCACCCGGGTCCGGACTGGCGCCGGCGATCGGCTCTGGGGACTCGATCTTCGACATCGGCGCCAAAGGGGTATCACCAGCGGCCGCGGGGGACAACGCGAAGTGCGGCGACCGGATGAGGCCAATGGGTGCCTTCGGTTTCACAAACTCGCGGTCAGGCGCGTGAACAAAGGGAGACATCGCCCCCTGCGTCTTGACGGCTGCAACCGAAGAGACTTCTACTCGTCAGTGCGGAAGAGAAATCGGGGCGCAACCGGAAAGGCCCACCGCGGGGGCAGGGCCGGAGGCGCGGATGGGCGCAGAGCGAAGACGGCACGTGCGCGTGCCGTACAGCCAGCGCGGGTGGTTCGAGGCGGGGGCCATCACCCTCTACGCCGCTGTGGGCAACATCTCCGAAGGCGGCGTCTTCGTCCGCACCCACGCGCCGCTCGCGCGCGGGACGCTGGCCATGGTGCGCCTGCCCGTCGGCAACGGCGGCGAGATCGAGGCCGAGGCCGAGGTCATGTGGGAGTCGAGCGGGAGCCAGGGCCCCGCGGGCATGGGCCTGCGCTTCAAGACCATGGACGACCAGGGGCGCGAGCGCCTCACCGCCTTCCTGAAAGACCGCGGCGAAGGCTGAGAGCCCGACCGATCCAGCCGGATTTCGGCTAGACTCGGAGCTCCCATGCGAATCGCGATCATCAGCGACGTGCACTCCAACATCGAGGCCCTCACCGAGGTGATGGCCGCCATCGAGAAGCTCCGCATCGATCGGCTGGTGTGCCTCGGCGACGTGGTGGGCTACGGCGCCTCGCCCAATCCCTGCTGCGACATCGTCCGCGAGCGCGCCGAGGTCACGCTGCTCGGCAACCACGACGCCGCCGTCGCCGGGCGCATGGACTACAGCTTCTATTACGACGCCGCCCGCCACGCCCTCGACTGGAGCGCGGGCCAGGTCACCGACGGCAACCTCAGCTGGCTCAAGGGCCTGCCCTACACCTACCGCATTGGCGAGGTGGGCTTCTGCCACGGCTCGCCCATCGATCCGCGCGCCTACGAGTACATCTTCGCCCTGGAGCAGGCCCGCGAGCTCGCGCCGCTCGTCGGCGACCTTCCCGAGGTCACGTTCATCGGCCACTCGCACCTGTGCCGCGCGTTCGCCTTGGGCAACGGCGAGGTGAGCGACGTGGTGGCCCAGCGCTTCCGCCTGCGCCGCGGCTACAAGTACATCATCAGCGTGGGCTCGGTGGGCCAGCCGCGCGACTACGACAACCGCAGCTGCTTCGCCGTCTACGACACCGATCTCCGCGAGGTGGAGTACCACCGCGTGGAGTACGACATCGAGAGCTCCGCCCAGAAGATCTTCGACGCCGAGCTGGCGTTGAACTTTGGCAAGCGCCTCTTCCTCGGCGTCTGACCGCGGCCCGTGCGCCGGGCGAAATTCGACCTTTTTTCGAGCTGTGGCAGGCTTTGGCCCAGACCTCGTCGCTTTGGAGTCGGCATGACACGCTTCCGTCTGGCCATCGCCGCCATCGCCGCCGCGCTGGCCCTGGGCTGCACCAGGGGCGCCGCGAACGGCCCGCCCTCGCCCCAGTTCAAGCAGGCCAAGGACGCCTACCTGGCGATGCTCAACAAGGACGGGCCCGTCGACATCTACACCGACCCGGGTTTGTCCAAGGTCACCGACCTGCTCGCGCAGGTCCCCGGTGACTCGGTGGACCACGACGCCGCGGCCAAGCTCCAGTCGGACATCGCGGCGGGCATCGTCGACGCGCAGAAGGCGGCGGAGGCGCGCAAGCAGGCCGCCGACGACGCGGCCAAGACGCCCTCCGGCCCCACCATCGCGCTCAAGGACATCCCCGTGCCGCCGCAGCCGCCGCCCCCGCCGGCGCCGGACGCCGGCCCGCCGCCGGACGTCGGGCCCAAGGCGGACATGACCCAGGCGGACTTCCTGTCGAGGTACGGCACCTGCTTCGAGAAGCAGTCGTCGTACACCGACGACAAGAACAACCAGGGCGAGGTGTACGGCGTGAACACGCTCTGCGGGCCCAAGTACCCCGCGTTCGCCGAGCAATTGGTGCTGGTCTCGGGCGGCAAGGTGGCGGGCATCGTGCCCAAGAGCTCGATCGTCTCCACCCAGAAGCTCACCATGACGAGCGCCCAGACCCAGACGCCGCAGCAGCCTCCGCCTCCGGCGCCGAAGCCGGCCCAGCCGCAGGAGGCCGCGCCGCCGCCGCCGCAGAACCCGAACACGGTCGATCAGCGTGTGGCTGTGCCGGATTCGCAGCTGAAGGCGCCGACGAACCAGAACAGCGACCTCGACGCCCGGACCAAGATGCCCGGCCAGCAGTAGCCCGGAGAGCGACTGGACGAACCGGGTCGGTCGCGCTACGGAAGCGGAACCTTGAACGACCGCACCTTCATCACCCTCATGAAGCTCGTGCCCAAGGCCTCGCTCTCGAGGCTGGTGGGCGTGGCCACGCGCTTGCCCGCGCCGCCGGTGCTGCACCAGGCGGCCGCGCAGCTCTTCGCGCGCGCCTACCGGGTGGACCTCGACGAGGCCGAGCGGCCCATCTCCGGGTTCCGCACGTTCGGCGACTTCTTCACGCGCAGGCTCCGTCCCGGCTCGCGGCCCGTGGCGCCCGGTGACGACGTCGTGGTCTCGCCCGTGGACGGCGTGGTGAGCGAGTGCGGCCTCTCGACCGAGGGCCGGCTGCTGCAGGCGAAGGGCATGGACTACACGCTCGCGGCGCTGCTCGGGGATCCCGAGCGGGCCGAGGTCTTCGCCGGCGGCCCCTGGTGCACGATCTACCTGGCCCCGCGCGACTACCACCGCATCCACGCGCCGCTCGGCGGCACCATCACCGGGTACGCGTACGTGCCGGGCAAGTTCTGGCCGGTGAACCCCTCGTCGGTGCGCACCGTGCCGAATCTCTTCGCTGCCAACGAGCGGCTGGTGAGCTTCCTCTCGACGCCGCTGGGGCAGGTGGCGGTGGTGAAGGTCGGCGCCACGTGCGTGGGCCGCATCCGCGCGACGTATGACGACGTGGTCACCCACCGCGGCGACCGCGCCCGCGAGAAGCGCTACGCCGCGCCCATGCCCGTGGAGAAGGGCGGCGAGCTGGGCGTGTTCGAGATGGGCTCCACCGTCATCCTCTGCTTCGAGCCGGGCAAGGTGAAGCTCGACGCGAGCGTCCAGCCGGGCGCGGTCTTGCGCATGGGCCAGGCCATCGGCGGGGCGGCATGAAGCACGCGCTCGCGATCAGCGTTGCCGTGCTTGCGCTGGCGGGGTGCGACGGCAGTCCACCGCCTGGACGCCAGGTGTCGGTCTCGGCCACGGGCATGACCTACGAGGCCCAGCCCCAGAGCTTCGACGGCACCGACAAGCTCACCTGGGACGTCGACGTCGAGTCGGCCTACGTGCGCTACGACGGCACCGCGCTCACCCAGGGCACGGTGCAGGTGACCTTCCTCGACGCCGCCGGGGCAGTCGTCCTCCACACGTCGATCGCCGCCGGACCCGCGCCCGCGAGCGGCCCCACCAACCAGGGCAAGCCCGGCCCGTGGACGGTGCGCCTCGACTACAGCAATGCCTCGGGAACCGTGGCCTTCAGCGCCGCGCCCGCACACTGAGCGGGCCCCGTCGGACCGGCGCGCATCGCCATCGGCAACCGTGTTCGGTTGCGATAGGCTGTGGCCACTTCATCGCGCGTCGCGCGAGCGGTTCGAGGGAGCACGCATGAACTGGGTCATTCTGGCAGCGGCGGTCTCGGCGGCTTCGCCTGCGCCGGCGCCCAAGGCCGATGCCAAGGCTGACGCCAAGGTCGCTGCCGCGGCGCCCGACGCCCACGCGCCCGCAGCCGCCGAGCCTGCGGCCGATGTCGATCCGGATCTCCCCAAGGCCGGCGACGCGGTGCTCGGCTTCCGCTTGCGCGCGCTCAACCCGGACATGAACGGGCAGTTCGTGGGCATCGACACGCTCGTCGGCTCCGACCGCGACGACGACAAAAGCAAGCTGCTGGTGCTCTCGTTCATGGCCAGCTACTGCAAGCCCTGCAAGAAGGAGATGCCGTACCTCCAGAAGCTCTACGCCAAGTACAAGGACAAGGGCCTGCGCGTGCTCATGGTCGCCGTCGACACCGACGAGGCCGGCCAGAACGCGGTCTCGGAGCTGGTGAAGACGAACGGCGTCACCTTCCCGGTGCTCAAAGACATCGGCGGGCTCACCAGCCGGCGCTACCTCGGCTCGCGCACGCCGCTGCCCTCGATGTTCATCGTGACCGCCGACGGCAACATCCAGTCGGTGAAGCGCGGCTACAACGAGCAGGCCAGCCAGGCGCTCCTGGCCGACGTGCAGAAGGCGCTGGGTGTCCCGGCCGAGGAGATCAAGTGAAGCGCGCGCTCGTCGCTCTGGCTCTCGCGCTCGCAGGCTGTGCCCACGGCGGCATGACCACCACGGGCAGCGTGAAGATTCCCGCGCAGCCGCACGCGCCGCTCGGGCTCGACGGCCCCAAGGGCCTCGACGATCAGCAGCAGTCGATTCTGGAGAGCGCGCTCTGCCAGGCGATGGTGGAGGTGAACCACGGCGACGTGGATTGCCCCAGCGCGCGCCTCGCCGCGCTCGATCTCGCCCGGAGCCGCGCGCTGATGACCGGCGGCGAAGCCCCCAGCGCGGACATGGCCACCGCGCGGACGCCACACCACGTTCTCGCCGAGGTGACCAGGTCGGGCGCGGACTTCGTCCTCAAGCTGACCTACTTCGACGCGCTCGACGGCCAGCCCAAGGCGAGCGCGCAGCTCACCCAGGGCTCGTTCGACGATCTCGTGATCAAGGCGCCGGACGCGGCGAAGGCGCTCTTGCAGTGACCGGCGGCGCGCCTTCGGGGCCGCGGCTGATCGTGGTCGCGGGGCCGACGGCGTCGGGGAAGTCGGCGCTTGCTGCGGCCCTGGCCCTGGCGCTCGGCGGCGAGGTGGTCTCCGCCGACTCCCAGCAGGTGTACCAGGGCTTCGACATCGGCACGGCCAAGCCGACGCCCGACGAGCTCGCGCTCGCGCCGCACCATCTGATTTCGATCCTCGACGCGCGCGAGGCGCGCATGGACGCCGCGCGCTACGCCGATCGCGCCGACGCCGCCATTCGCGAGATCGCCGCGCGCGATCACGTCGCGATTGTCGCAGGTGGCACCGGGCTCTACCTGCGCGCGCTGCTGCACGGCGTGATGGACGCGCCCGGCCGCGATCAGGCGTTCCGCGACGCGCTCCGCATTCGTGCAGCGGAAGTCGGCTGGCCCGCGCTGCACGCCGAGCTCGCCGAAAAAGATCCTGAGGCGGCTGCGGCGATCACCCCGCAGGACCGCGTGCGCATCGAGCGGGCGCTGGAGCTCATCGCGACGACGGGACAGCGCGCGTCGGAGCTGCGCAAGGCGCACGGCTTTCTGCCCGCGCGCTACGAGTTCCTCGGGCTGCGGCTGGAGCTTCCGCGCGAAGAGCTCTACGCGCGCATCGACGCACGCACCCAGGCGATGTTCGACGGCGGGCTCGTCGAAGAAACGGAGCGGCTGTTGTCGCAAGGCCTGGACGACGCGCCGCCGATGGCGAGCATCGGCTACCTGCAGGCGCGAGCGGTGCTTCGCGGCGAGCTCACCCGCGAGCAGGCCGTCGCAGATACCGCGCAGCAGACGCGCAAGTACGCCAAGCGGCAGCTCACGTGGTTCAAGAAGGAGCCGGGCTTTCGCGCCATCGCGGCGCCCGATGCAGAGGGGCTCGCGCGCTTGATCGACGAAGCGCACGCGTTTCTTCGGCGCTAGAGCGCGCGCAGGCCCTCGAGCCGACGCGCCAGCGCTTCGAGGTCCACGGGCTTGGCGAAGAAGCCGTCGGCGCCGGCAGAGAGCGCGGCTCGGCGATCGCTCGCGCGCGTCAGCCCCGAGACCACGAAGATCGGCGTGTGCCGGGTGGTCGGGTGATTGCGCAGCGCGCGGCAGAGGCGAAGGCCGTCGACCCAATCGAGCACCACGTCGAGCAGCACCGCGCGGGGCGGCTCTTCGGCGGCGGCGGCGAGCAGGTCGAGCTCGTCGGCGAGGGCGCGCACCGGCAGCGAGCGCGCGGTGAGGAACTCGCAGAGCAGCGCGCGCTGTGCGGGATCGTCGTCGACCACGTAGACCGGACGCCGCGCCGGAAGCTTCGGCGGCAGCCCGGGACCTTGCTCGTGCCAGAGCCGCCGGAACGGTCCCCACAGCGAGGGCCCCCAGAGGTGCGCGCGCGCCTCGTGCCCCGGCGGACCGAGCCCGAGGATGAAGCCGCCGTTCGCACCGCTCGCGCCCGCGCGTCCAAGCGCGGCGGGCCCACCTGGGCCCGCTCGAAGAAGTCGGCGCACGGCCACCACCGCGTCGTGCGCGTCGGCGCGCGGACCTGCCAGCAGCGAAGCGGCCCGCAGCGGCAGATCTTCCATCGCGGCCGCGCTCTCGAGAACAGCGTGGGCCGCGCGCTGGCCCTGCTCGAGCGCTGGCCCGAGCGGATCCAGCGGCGAAGCGGCGTACGCGTCGGCGACGTGCAGCACGTGCGGTTCGGCCGTCCACGAGGTCTTGCCCCAGCCCAACCGCACCGCCGCGAGCTCGGCGATCTCCAGGCCCGCGGGCAACGCGCCCTGTCGACGCAGCTCGGCCATTGCGAGGGCCAGCTGGCTCGCGCCCGGCCGCGCTCCCCAGGCCGTGATGTGCAGCGAGCTCGTGGACGGCACGGCGAGGAGCAGGTCCACGCCCTGGCACGGCCGCACGAAGAGCCGGATGAAGGTCCCCAGCTCCACGCACGCTCGCGACGAGGCAAAGAGCCGCGCGCGCACCGCATCGCGCGCCGACGCGTCTCGTCCCGGGAGCGGCCGGGTGGCGCAGAGCAGCTGGGCGCGCTCCGGTCCGCCGCCCGCGAGGAGCGCGAGGTGATCGCCGCGCACCTCGACGGCGTCCACGGGCCGGCCCACCAACCGCGCGCCCCGCAGCGCAGCCGCCTGCTGCAGGAGTCGATCGAGCAGCACGGAGCCGGCTGCTTGCGCGGGCCAGCCGTCGATCACCAGCGCGTTCGCGGGCGGGATGGGCAAGAGCTCCGAGCGTCCGGCGGACCAAATGAGGATCCCGCGCAGCTCCAGCGCGGCGAGCTCCGGCGGAATGACCACCCCGAGCGAGGCGAGCCGATGTCGCGCGAGCGGTCCGAGCACGGCGGGCGGCTGGGCGGAGAGCTGTTCGGGGCCGTCGTAGAGCCGCACCGAGGGCCGGAGCCCGCGCAGCTGCGCGCCGCCGAGGAGCCCGATGGCGAAGGCGCTCGCCGCCGGCCCGCCGCCGCTGACCGCGACCTCCGCACCTGCTTCCAACGGCCGGCCGCCCATGAGGCCACTCCGTCAGGCGGGCATCGCGTTGGCCGCGCCGTCCGCCGCATCGACGCCCGCCACGCAGACCCGGTCGCGCCCCGCGCGCTTGGCGGCGTAGAGCGCTTCGTCGGCGCCGCGCAGCGCCTCCTCGGGCCCGGTCACGCCGTCCGCCGGCAGCGCGCACACCCCGAAGCTCGCGTGCAGCGACACGCGCTCGCCGCCATGGGGCAGCCGCAGCTGGCCCAGCCCCGCACGCACGCGCTCGGCGAAGATCGCGGCCTCCTCCGCGCGGGTGTGGGGCAGGAGCACCACGAACTCGTCGCCGCCGAAGCGTGCGGCGAAGTCCGAGCCGCGCAGGTTGGAGCGCACGTGATCCGCCAGCGCGACGATGGCGCGGTTGCCGGCCTCGTGCCCGTGGGCGTCGTTGAGCTGCTTGAGCCGGTCGAGGTCGATCATCACCGCCGAGAGCGGCGTGTGGTACCGCGCAGCGCGCTTGAGCTCCTCGTCGAGGCGGGTTCGGAAGGCGCCGTAGTTGGGCAGCCCGGTGAGCGCGTCGACCTGGGCCAGCGCCGCCGCCGCCCGCCGCTGCCGCGTGGCCTCCAGCGCCTTCTCCACCCGCGCCAAGAGCTCGCGCGGCGAGAACGGCTTCACCAGGTAGTCCGCGGCGCCCAGGCCGAGCACGCGCAGCTTCACCTGCTCGTCGCCCGAGCCCGAGAGGAAGATGACCGGCGTCTCCACCGTGCGCGGATCGCGGCGGAGATCCTCGAGCGCGGCGAAGCCGTCGAGCCGGGGCATGAAGAGATCCATGAGCACCACGTCGGGCCGCTCGGTGCGCGCGAGCCGCACGCCGTCTTCTCCGTCCTCGGCGCAGATGACCTCGAAGCGATCGCGCATGAGCTCCAGCGTCACCTCGCGCACGTCGCGGTCGTCCTCCACCACGAGCACGCGCGGCCGCTCGGTGGTCGCCTCCACGTCGCGCTCGCCGCCACGCAGCGGCAAGCGAATCGTGAAGCGCGTGCCTTGGCCGAGCGCGCTCTGGACGCTGATTGTCCCGCCGTGAAGCCGCAGCACCTCGCGCGCCCACGACAGCCCCAGGCCCACGCCGCCGCCGCCCACCGCGCGCCCGCTGCGGCCGCGTCGGTAGCGCTGGAAGAGGTGCGGCAGCTCGTCGGGCGCGATGCCCGGGCCGTTGTCGGCGATGACCACGGTGGTGCCGAGCGCGTCCTGCTTGAGGTCGAGCACCACCTGGCCGCCTGCAGGCGTGTACTTCACGGCGTTGGCGAGCAGGTTGCCCACCGCTTCGCGCAGCCGGGGCGCATCGACCTCGATGGGCTGAGGGCCCTGGAGCAGCCCCTCGGCGATGAGCTCCACGCCCCGGGCTTGCGCGGCCGGCAGCGCCGCTTCGACACACTCCGCGAGCAGCACCGCGGGGTCGGTCGACACGCGCTGCAGCTCGAGCGTCCCCGTCTCCAGGGCGCGCTGGGCGAGGAGGCTGTGGATGAGCTCCTCCATCGTCCGCGCCTGGCGCAGCATGGCATCCACCGAGGCGCGCGCCGGCACCGGCAGCGCCCCGCGCGCGCCCGCACCGAGCAAGGTCGCGTGGCTGAGCAGCGCCGTGAGCGGGCTTCGCAGGTCGTGAACGCAGACGGCGAGGAACTCGTCCTTGGCGTGGTTCAGCTCGCGCAGCCGGCGGTTGGATTCGAGCAGATCGCGGAAGCGTCCGAGGAACGCCTCCTCCAGCGACACCGCGCCGCGCACCGCATTTCCCAGCGCGGGCCCGAGCGCGCCGAAGGCCTCGAGGTGCGCGGGCGTGGGCAGCTCGCCGAGCGTGGCCACCACGGCGCCGAGCGACTCGCCGTCGTGGTACAGCCCGAGCACCGCCACGGCCTCCGCGCCATTCAGCCGACGGACGATCGCCGGCGGTGCTTCCACGCCAGCCGTGAAGATGCGGACGCCTGGAGGACCCAGCGCCACCTTGGGAAGCTCGGGGTCGGGCTCGTTGGACTCGATGGCACGTCCACCGGCGCGCACGAAGCAGCGCTGACCGCCGCGCCCGCCCAAAACCACCAGCTCGACAGCTCGTGCTGCCAGCGTGCGCTCGGCCTCGGCCAGGGCCAGCTCCGCCGCGATCGGCAAGGGAATGGCGCCGCCGGAGGTCGCTCTTCCGCGCTGGAGCCGCGCGCGCACGCGGGCCAACAGCTCGGCCGGTGTCGAGGCGTACTCGTCGGCGCCTTCTTGCAGCCAACGCGCGCCCAGCTCGGGCTCATCGGCGAGCACGGCCACGAACGGGCTTCGACCGCGGTTGCCCTCGGTGGCGTCGAGCCGCGCGAACGTCGCCTGCGGCCCGGCGCGCGCCGCATCCACCAGCGCCAGACACGGCGCGTGCGGCCCGTCCGACGCGAGCGCGTGGCCGTCGGCGCAAAGCGCGTCCACCACCGGCCGAAGGCGGGCGCTCTCTGCGGGCAGCCAGATCACCAGCTCCTGCTCTCCCACGCCGCCTCCGCGGGCCTGCGAATCCCGACCGAGCAAGCTAGGACGCCCGCGCGCGAAGAGAAGTGCCCCGTCCGCAGGATGTGGCGAGCAACGCGCGTGCCCGGGCGGCCGATTCGGCGCTGGCGTCGCGCACGTCACGACGCGCGTGCCGGAAAGCGCGCACTGCCGCCGCAGAAGAAGCTTCGACCCGCGAAGGAATTGCGGCGCGCCACGCGAGCGCGCGACAGCCCTTCGCGAAATTTTCGGTGGGCTGGTCTAGCGCCGGCGGTAGCGCTGGAAGCGAACCTGCGGCATGGCTGTCGGCGGCTGCTCGAGGCCGAACTGCCACCAGTTGGGCGTGAAGGGATCCATCTTCAAGCGCTTGCCGTTCTGGAGCTGGTTCTGGAGCTTCTTGAGCTTCTCGTCCGAGGGATTCTCGGCGACGGCGCGGCCCGCTGCGGCCACGGCGGCGTCGTGCTGCTTGGTGTTCTCGAGGCACCAGCAGTACGCGGCCCAGGCCATCGACTCCTTCTTGCCGCCGCCGCTGACGGCCTCTTCGAAGGCCTTGGCCATCGGCTCCGTCTCCTTGGCCATGTAGTGGATGCAGCCGAGGTACGTCTTGGCCATCCAGTTGCGGCTGATCGCGCCGGCGAGGTGGGGCTTGGCCGCGGCGTAGTCGCCCTTCATGTACTGGAGCATTCCCACGTTGGCCTGGATCTCCGAGCCAATGAAGAACTGCCAGCTCGAGAGCTTGAGCGCGCTCTCGAAGATCTTGATGGCCTTGTCGAGGGCGCCGTTGCGCTCCTTCTCGGTGCGGATGCCCTGGAGCACGGCCTGGGCTTGCTCGGCGATGGCTTGCACTTGAGACGCGATGCGGCGTGCGAGCAAGAGGTAGACGGCCACCATCACCAGCGAGCCGGGGAGCACGCAGGCGATCCAGCCGAAGCCGAAGATGGCGTGCAGGAGCACCGTCACCAGCGCGCCCGCGACGACGGAGAGGATGAGGTTGATCATGAAGATCGAGGGGGAAAAGCGGCGCTTCTATGTCACACGGGCCGGCCGCTCGCAACGCGTCAGCGAGGCCGAGCGCCGCGCGTCGAACGCTTGCGTGCCGCGCAAGGAGCGCGGTACATCGTGCGCGCTGGCCCTCTGGCGGAATTGGTAGACGCAGCGGACTCAAAATCCGCCGCCCCCTAAAGGCGTCCCGGTTCGAGTCCGGGGTGGGCCACTCCCTTCAAATCCGATGGCAACCAAGAAGGCCATCCGAGCCGCGTTGGTCTCGCTCGACGCGCTCGCGCAAGGCGAGCCGCTCCGGCTCGCGGTTTCCCAGGGGCTGCGCTCGGAGTCGGACCTCGGGCCGAAGGAGCGGCGCTGGGCGGCGTCGGCGGCGCGCGAGGTGTGTCGCGATTTGCGGCGGCTCGACGCGTTCCTCGCGCAAGCCGGGCTCGCCCTGCGCACGCTCATTCCCCAGGACAAGAGCCTCGCGCGGCTGCTCGCGGTTCGGCTGCGCGTCCACGGCGATGATCCGAAGGTCGCGCTGCGAGAGCTGGCGCTGCCCGGGCCGCGCCGGCCGAGATCGATCAGCGATGCGCAGCTCGCCGATGTCGCTTCGAAGATGCCCGCGGAGCTCGAGCTCCCGGAGGATCCGATCGCGCGTCGAGCGCTGCAGTTCTCGTATCCCGATTGGATCTTGCAGGAGCTGGCCGACGCGATTCCGCAGGGTGAGCTCGACCCGTGGCTCGATGCGAACGCCGCGGCGCCAGGGCTCGACCTGCGCGTGAACCTCGCGCGCGCCAAGCCGGACGACGTGCGCGCCGAGCTCGAGAAAGCAGGATTTGCGATCGAGCAGGGCCGCTTCTTGCCCGAAGCGCTGCGCTGCGAGGACCGGGCGGCGCTCTTCGATACTTCCGCGTTCAAGCAAGGCCGCATCGACGTCCAGGATGAAGCGAGCCAGCTCATCGTGCGGCTCTGCGGCGTTTCACCGGGAGTGAAGTCGCTGGATTTCTGTGCGGGCGCCGGTGGCAAGTCGCTCGCGCTGGCGGCGCTCGGCGCGCGCGTGACCGCGACCGACGGCATAGCCGCGCGGCTCAAGCCGCTGCGCGAGCGTCGCAAGCGCGCGGGCGCGCACATCGAGATCGTCGACCGGGCGGAGGGCGAGTTCGAGGTCGTGCTCGTCGACGCGCCGTGCTCGGGATTGGGCGCGCTCGCGCGCGAGCCGGACGGGAAGTGGCGGCTCGCGAAGGACGCGCTCGCGGCCCTGCCCGACAAGCAGCTGGCGATCCTCGAGCAGGCGAGCACGCACGTCGCGAAGGGCGGGCGGCTCGTGTACGCCACCTGCTCGCCGCTGCCCGAGGAGGACGAGCGCGTGGTCGAGCGGTTCCTCGCGAAGCATCCGGATTTCTCTCAGCTCCCGCCCGCGCGCACGCTCGGCGAGGCATTGGCCAACCGGCTCGGCGCCGAGCAGGCGATGCGGCTCTGGGCCCATCGGCATGGGACCGGCTCGTTCTTCGCGGCGCTGCTCGCGCGCCGCTGATCGCGTGCACACGGTAGCTCCGGACGTTTGATTCGGAGGCGTGTGCATGGAGATCGAGCGCGAGCTGCGGAGCCTGGCGGAGTCGGGGAACTGGGGCGGGCAGGTGGTAAGCGTCTACGCAGACGCGCGCTGGCGTGATGAATCCCAGCGCGAGCGGCTGCGGCTGTTCTGGGAGCAGGCGCGCGAGCGGGCCAAGAAGGACGGCATCGACGAGAAGCTGCTCCTGCCCATCGACCAGCGCATCGCGAGCATGCTGCGCAACGGCCCGGGCGAGCGCGCGCTGGCCATGTTCAGCGGGCCCGGCCGCTTCGTGACCGTGGGCTTGCCTGCGGGCGCGGGCCTGCACGCGAGCTGGTCGGATCGGCCGTCGCTCTTGCCGCTCGCCGACGCCACCTCGCGCACCGAGCGCGCGCTGGTGGCCGTGGTGAGCGCCAAGGGGTCGCGCATCTACGACCTCGTGGGCCAGCACGTGCTCTCGCGCGTGGTGCTCGAGCACGGCGAGTTCCCCGGCCGGCACGCGCAGGGCGGCTTCTCGAACTCGCACCTGCAGCACCACATCGAGGCCCACCTGCGCTGGAGCCTCGACGACGTGGCCCAGGCGCTGGTGCAGGCCTTCGATCGCGAGCCGTGTCGGGTGTTCGTGTGTGGCACGCCGCAGGTGGGCGCGATGTTCAAGGACATCCTGCCCGTGCGCGTGAAGTCGCGGGCGACCACGCTCGAGTACCTCGGCGGCGATCCCGGCCGCGAGCAGCAGGAGGTGCTGGAGCGCATCGGCGCGCGGCTCGAGCAGGAGCGCATCGCCGAGGATCTGCGGCTCGAGGAGCTGGTGTGGCAGGAGTCGCAGGGCGGCGGTGTGGGGGCGCTCGGGGCGCAGGACGTGCTGCTGGCGCTGCAGGAGGGCAGGGTGCACGAGCTCTTGATGAAGGAGGGCTTCGCCTGCTCGGGCGCCGAGTGCACGCGCTGCGGCGCGCTCGACGTGAAGCGCTTCACCTCCTGCAGCTACTGCGGCGGCGAGGTGCGCGCGGGCAGCCTGGTGGAGGCCATCGTAGCCAAGGCCATCTCCGGCGGGGCGAGGGTGCGCCTGGTTCCTGATCAGCCGCGCAACGCACGCGTGGGCGGAATCGCCGCGCTGCTCCGGCCCGGGCGCGGCGCGACCTGGCCCGACGCCGGCGCCGTGAGCCGCACCGAGGACTTCACCGTCGGGAAACGCCTCTAGGCCGCGTCAGCACACCGGCGACCGGGGCAATATCCCTTGACTTCATTCGGGCGAGCTTCTAAAAGCCCGACCGAAATTTGGGTCATTTGCCAAAGGTTGTCGGCGTAGCTCAGTTGGCAGAGCAGCTGACTTGTAATCAGCAGGTCGCGAGTTCGATTCTCGCCGCCGGCTCAGTTTGAAGGCATCCCGGAGGGGTGCCCGAGCGGCCAAAGGGAGCAGACTGTAAATCTGCCGGCTCTACGCCTTCGGTGGTTCGAATCCACCCCCCTCCACCACCGTAACGAGGAGCAGCACTTCGCGGGAATAGCTCAGCTGGTAGAGCGTCAGCCTTCCAAGCTGAATGTCGCGGGTTCGAATCCCGTTTCCCGCTCCACACCGAACGCCCTCTTAGCTCAGTTGGCAGAGCGCATCCTTGGTAAGGATGAGGTCTCCAGTTCAATCCTGGAAGAGGGCTTCAGCAGCACCACCTGAGAGACGGAGAAGGCGCCATGGCCAAGGAGAAGTTCGACCGGAAGAAGCCGCACGTGAACGTGGGCACCATCG
>JAFEBB010000078.1 GCA_018266075.1 Deltaproteobacteria bacterium
GGCCAACGTGCGGGCGTCGATCGCTTGCTGGCTGTTACCCGGACAGGCTCCTAGCTGCCCGGCGCCGCCACGCAGACGTTGGTGATCGAGCCCTGGCTCCCGTCGAACGCGACCGTGCTGTCCTGGCCGATGCACACGTCGGTGCCGGTGGCGAGCGCGGGCAGGCTGTCGGTGAGGTTCACCGTGGTGGACGTGATGCCGTCGAGCTTGCCGTCGACGTACAGCGAGATCTCATCCGGGCCGTGCTGCACGATCACCCGGTGCGGCTTTCCGTCCTGCACGTTGGTGGTGCCGTAGACGTCGGCCACGTCGCCCACGCCGCTCACCACCTGCACCTCCTCCATCAGGAGCGCGCCGTTCGTGGTGCGGATGTCCCAGAACGAGCCGGTGCCGCAACCGGAGCGCTGGTTGAGCAGCGCGAGGTCGCCTTGCTGCGTGGTCTGGACCGTGAAGGCGATCCGGTAGTCGAAGGTCCCCACGTTGGACATGTCGCCGGTGCAGGTGAGCGCGGGCTCGGCGTACGGCAGCGGGTTCACGCCGCGCTTCACCGCGACCTGGGACAGATCGCTCGGCGAGGTGAGTGCCACGGTGCTGTCGGAACCCACGCAGACGTCGTTGGCCTGCACCAGCGGCGCGAGCGCGTTCCAGAAGGCCGTCGACACCACCGCGTTCTCCTGGACGCCGTCGACGAAGAGGTAGGCCGCGCCCGCTACCCGCTGCACCACCACCGCGTGGGGGTTGCCGTCCTGCACATTGGTGGTGCTGGTGAGGTGCGCGTCGTGCGGGAGGACCTCGGCGTCGACGGAGTCGGTCTCGAAGTCGATGTGGTTGCCGGCCGTCCGCGCGTCCCAGAAGTCGGCGGGGGCGCACGCGGCGCGCTGGTTGACCAGCGCGAGGTCGCCGGTCTGCGTGGTCTGGAGGTCGAAGGCCACCTGGTAGTTGTCCGAGTCCACCTGCGAGAGGTCGGGCACGCAGCCCGGGTCATCGGCCGAGCCGCTGATGCACACGCCGGTCAGCTGCGTGAGGCTCGTGTCGAGGGCCACCGTTCCATCGGCGCCATCGCAGATGTCCGTCCCCTGCTGCAGCGCGGGCAACGTGCCGCTGAGGCCCTGGGTGGAGACACCTTGCACGTCGAGGGCGCCGTCGACGAAGACGTAGAGGTGGTGGTTCAAGCGCTGGACCACCACCTGGTGCGTGTTCCCGTCCACCACGTTCTTGACGCCCTCCAGGATCTCGGCGCCCGCGTTGACGTTGCCGGCGTTCTCGATCGCCACCTCGAGGGTCCCGTTCCCGTTCACCCGGATGTCCCAGAACGTGCCCACGTTGCAGATGTCGCGCTGGTTGAGCACGGCGAAGCGGGCGCCGGTCTGGGTGCTGTGGATGGAGAAGGCGACGCGCAGGTCGCCGTTGTCCACGTTGGAGAGGTCGGTGACGCAGGCACCCGAGGCTGCCGTGCAGGCGGCGCCCGTGCTGCCCGACGAGCCGCTGGAGCTTCCCGACCCGGTGCTGCCCGAGCCCGAGCCGCTGCCCGAGCCCGAACCGCTGCCGGTGGAGCTGCCCGAGCCCGTGCTGCCCCCGCTGGAGCTCGAGGAGCTGCCGGTGCTCGACGTCGCGCTGGACGAGGTGGTGGAGCCAGACGAGCTGGAGCCAGACGAAGCGCCCGAGCTCGACGAGCTGCTGGACGACGTCGAGCTGGACGAGGCGGTGGAGCTGCCGGAGGTCGAGCTGGCGCTGCTGGTGGTCGAGCTGGCGCTGCTGGTGGTCGAGCTGGCGCTGCTGGTGGTCGAGCTCGAGCTGGAACCCGTGGCACCGGTGATGCTGCCCGCCGTCGAGCCACTCGAGCTGCTGTTGCTCCCGCTGCACGCGCCCAGCGCCACGACCCCCGCGATCAGGGCGAACTTCCCGATGAACTGCCGCGACACTCCCATGTTGTTTGCTCCCGTTGAAGGTAACGGCAGAAGGTATCGCAAAAGCGACCAAATCGAGGAAAATAAAGATGTCCACGCGGGTCGGGCCA
Source organism: Deltaproteobacteria bacterium (assembly GCA_018266075.1). Taxonomy (GTDB): domain Bacteria; phylum Myxococcota; class Myxococcia; order Myxococcales; family SZAS-1; genus SZAS-1. The sequence goes on from JAFEBB010000078.1 coordinate 2,018, forward strand.
ACGCCGCACGCGCGACGTCCAGGTGCTTCGGCCGCAGCGCTCCCTTCGCCTCCCCGAATGGGAGGCCCGAGGTGAGCGTGTTCAGGGGACCTGCTCGCGCAGCGCTCGATACTTGGGACAGTATTGAGTCTCGGAGCTGATGGATTCCGAACCCGTGAGCGTGGGCAGGTTGTTGCCGCAGGTGGACGTATCCACGAGCACGCCGCCGATCGAGCCCCAATATCCATATTGAAAGATGTTCTCGGGAATGCCCGGCGTGCCCGCGAGGCTGAAGTGCATGAAGAGCGCCTCGCCGAAGTGCGACTTCCAGAACGACAAGTACGTCAGGTACGTCTCGTACATGCGCTCGTCGTGCTGGGCGAGGTGCTTGAGCTGCTGGTTGGTCGTGCCGGTGAGGCTCTGGCCGCCTTCGTAGGCCGCCATCTTGATTTGATACTGCGTCGTCAGGTTCTCGAAGTCGGTAAACATAGAATCGTAGCTTTGGATGTTGCTGGTGCAGCCGGCGAAGAGCGACCCCATGTCGCCGGTCTGCGAGTCATCCGGCGCGAAGTAGGGTGCGGTGGCCACGTAGGAGACGATGGTCTTCGGATCGCCGTAGTTGGCCTGGATGAACTGCAGCGCCACGTCGGTGTACGCCGCGCCAATCGCCCAGCCCGAGAGCACCGGCGCGATGATGCTGCTCTTGCCGAGGCTGTCGAACTCCGTGCGGAAGATGGCCGCGTGGCGCGCCAGCCGATCGCCCTCGACCTGGCCCACCTTCATGAGATCCGAATTTCCGCCCATCCAGCTCGGCGCGAAGGCGTTGTTGTACGTGCCCGTGTAGCGGCTGGTGTTCGCGTTGGCGAGCGTGAGGAACGTGTCGTACGCGGAGAAGCCCTGGTTCCAGGTCTCGTTCGCTTCTTCGAAGAGGAGCTGGAAGGGCGCGGTGTTTCCCTGCGCGGCGCGCGCGGCGTCGATGCGCGTGTAGTCGAGGTGGTCGCGGAGATAATCGGCAAACTGTGTAACGAAAGCGTCGTCTGCGTGCTCCGGGATGGTGACCCACATGTCCTTGCCGGTCTCGTTCACGAGCTCGACGATCAAGTCGTACGGCTGCCCGTTTGGCGACTGGCCGTAGCTGCTCGACTCGGGATGCTCGGACCAATTGGCAATCGTGCTGTTGTTGGTCTGCAGCCAGTCCATGAAGCGCAGCGCGCGGAACGGCGTAAGCAGGTTCAAGAAATGCGGCAGGAACACCTGCGATGTCCCCGGCGAGAATCCCGGATACAGCAGGTGCACATCGGTCACGGTCTGTCCCGCGCCATTGCTGATGACGAGGTTAAGGAAGTTTCCGAATGCGCCAGGCGTGCCGGTGATGGTCACCTGCGCCTGGTTCACGCCGTTCAGGTTCTGGAAGCTCCCCGCGAGCTGGCCGATTCCCGAGACGCTGAGCGTGCCGTTGCCTTGATAGGTGAGTGTGTAGGTGCCGCTCGGGAGCACGAAGCCGATGTCCGTGGAGCTCGTGCCCGAGGCGCCCGCGACGGGATAGCCGTTGGCGTCGAGCTGCGCGGCCGGGGTGTCGAACGGGCTGAGCTGGCGCGAGACGTCGACAAAGTACAAGTCCGCCGACACGTTCGTGCCGAGCCAATTTGAAACGGTCTGGCTGCCGGTCGTGCCCGTGGTCGAGGTGCCGGTGCTTCCCGTCGTGCTCGTGCTCGAGCCCGTGGAAGAGGTGCTCGTGCTCGAGGTCGAGCTTCCGCCGGTCGTGGTGGAGTTCGTCGAGGCGCCGCTGCTGCCCGTGGCGCCGTGGCTGCTGCCGCTGCTGCTGGTGCTGCCCGTGGCGCCGGTGCCGCTGGAGCTGCTCGCGGTGCTGGCCGGCGTGACCTTCGCGGTGCACCCCGCTGCCGCGAGCGAGGCGCAAATCCACAACGCGCGATTCATGAGTTCCCCCAACTATGGATTATCGAGCTTGCAGTCCGGGTCCAGCAGCTCCGGGCGATATTCGAAGTGCATGGTGTCGTAGTGGTACCAGCGGCCGCCCCAGATGAAGCCCTCGGCCTCGAACGCCTCGACGATGACCGCTGGGATCTCATTTCGCCACGTCACCGGCTCCACAGGCTTGGCCCACTGCCAGTAGGCCGAGTGCGCCACGTTGATGTCGAGCGAGACGCCGAAGCTGTGCGCCGAGAGCTTGTCGCTTCCGGCGATCACGCGCCAATTGAAAGTACCGCCGAGCTTCTCGAGGTACGGCTTCAGCGACGGCTGCTTCGCGACCATGGGCGCGAGCCGCTTCTCCACGCGCTGCAGCGGCGCCACGACCTTGGGATGCACCTTCAGGTGCTCGCCGAGAAAATCCAGCGGCACCAGTCGCGAGGCGATCTCCTTGGCGCTCGCGCCGTAGGTGGCGAAGAAGAGCGCGTCCACGCGCATGCGGCCCGGATCCGCGTCGACGGTGGTGATGGGTGCAATCGGTCCGCGCGGATACGGCTCGAGCAGGATGTCGTGCAGGTCCGGGTTCTCGAAGCGCTCGTAGGCGTTCTTCGTCCTGCCGTCGTTCCAGGGCACGCGCGCGCCGTCGGGGAGCTGACCGAACCACGCGCCGTCGACCAGCTTGGGCTGGACCGCGTAGTACTTCGCGAGACACGCGAGCGCGCGCGGCGGCTTCGGCGGAGCATCGGCGAGCGCGAGCGCAACCAGCACGGCGAGCATCTGCAGAGGCTCGCCCATTTTCGACGCGCATCCAAGCAGGCGTGCGGATACGTTTCGCGGATGTCGTCCGGGATTCCGCCGCCGGAGAGGCCGGGTCGCATCGCCGCGCTGTACGTGGCGCTGATGGTGCTCGGCAGCGCAGGCGCAGCTGCGGTGAACGTGCTGCACCTGCCCGCGGGCCTGGCGGCGCTCTTCTGCTTCGGCGCCGTGGTGTTCGCGTCGCTGGCCATCAGCTGGGGCGCGGAGGCGGCGCAGTTCTACGTCTCGCAAGGCTTCGCGGTCGCGGGCGTGGCGCTGTTGCAGGTGATGCCCGAGTTCATGGTGGAGGCCGTGATCGCCTGGAGCGGCCAGGTGGATCTCATGTTCGCCAACGCCACCGGCTCCAACCGATTGCTCATCGGCCTCGGCTGGCCCTTCATCTATGCGGTCGCGGCGATCTCGGCGCGCGGGCAGGACTGGCCGAGGGAGATCCGGCTGCGGCGCGAGAACATCACCGAGGTGACCGCGCTGCTCGCGTCGTCGAGCTACTACCTGGTCATCCTCGCGAAGGGCACGTTGGCCTCGTACGACGCGGTGGTGCTGTTCTCACTCTTCGTCCTCTATTTCGTCGCGCTGGGGCGCTTGCCCGCCGAAGAAGAGGACGACGCCGACGAGCTCCTCGCACCGCCGCGCTTCATCCTCACCCGACCGTCGAAGGTCGCGCGCATCGGCTGGCTCGTCGGACTCATCGCGTTCGGCGGCGGCGTTCTCGTCTCCGTGGCCGAGCCGTTCGTGCACACGCTGCAGGTCGTCGCGGTCTCTCTGGGGATCAGCGTCTTCGTGTTCGTGCAGTGGGTGGCGCCGTTCCTCTCCGAGTTCCCCGAGAAGGTGACCGCGTTCTACTGGGCGCGCACAGTGAAGCTCGCGCCGATGGCGGTGATGAACATGGTCTCTTCGACCGTGTCGCAGTTCACCCTGCTGGTCTCGATGATCCCCATCGTCTACGGGCTCTCGCCGCACTCGAAGGGGCTGCTCGTCAGCGTTCCGATGGATCCGGATCACCGGCGCGAGCTCTTCCTCTCCTGGGCGATGACGCTCTACGGCGTGGCCTGCTTGCTCAAGCTGCGCTTCACGCGCGCGAACGCCATCGTGCTCTTCACGCTCTGGCTGGTGCAGTTCGCGTATCGCGGCGAGCTGCCGTTCTCGCTGCCGCTCATCGGCAGCCACGTGCCGGCGATCATCGCTTGGCTGCTCATCGTGCTCGCGGTGATGGAGGTCGCGTGGCACTGGCGCGAGCTCGACGTGCGCGGCGCGCTCTCGCACGCGTGGGGCTTGATGCGCCGGGGCGCGTGAGCGTCGCGGGTGTGGCGCACGCGTGAATTTCAGGTGTCGCAGTCGGTTGTCGATTGAAGGACCTCGGAGCGGCGTCTAGAAGCCGCGCCCGAAATGGGCCGCCTCGCTAAGCTCGTGGGACTCGCGCTGCTCGCTGCTTGTGGCGCGCCCGCAGACGCGCGTCGACGCGAAGTGGTGAGCGCGATCACCGCCGCCGACGCGCCGCTGATCCGCAATCGGCCCGAGCTCGTGGCGGGCAAGTACCAGAAGATGGCGAGCGACCTCGTCGACTACTACCGAGGCGTGCTGCCGGTGTACGGGCACGATTGGCGCGAGGGCCGCTCGGAGCTCTCGCGATCGAAGTTCGCGCTCGATGGGCCGCTGGTGCTCTCGTCGTCGGATCCGCACCCGGAGAACTTTGGGACGCTGCGCGCGGCCGACGGCACTTGGGCGCTGGAGCCGAACGACTTCGATTCCGCGGATCGACTGCCGTACCTCTGGGATGTGCGGCGGCTCTGCTCGGGCATGGTGCTGGTGGCGCGGCAGTCGAATCCGGACGTGCCCGGCGCGCGCCTGGCCGCGAGCGACGACGCGCAGCAGATCGCGCGCGCTGCGGTCGAGGGCTACCGCGACGCGATCCTCAGCATGGCCGCCGGCGGACCTCGCGTGCGCGTGGTCGCCGGCAGCGATGGCGACCTCATCACCGCGGATCTCTTGCAGCGCTCGCTGAAGGGCTGGAACGGGCAGAGCGAGCTCACCGACGAGACCACGCTCGACGCGAATGGCGTGCGCCATGTGATCCGCGGCGTTCCGGATCCGACCACGCCCACGAGCGCGTACGCGGACCTGCCGCCCGAGGCGCTGGCCACGCTGCCCGCGGCGCTCGCGCAGTACGCGTCGAGCCTCGAAGTTCCCGTGGATCCCGCGGAGCTGACCTTGCTCGACGCCGCGCAGGAGTTCGGCTCGGGCGTGGCGAGCTGGCCGCGCGTGCGCGTGCTGGCGCTGGTGCGCGGCCCAAGCGACGACCCGAGCGACGACTTCATGCTCGAGCTGAAGGAGATGTCCGACTCGGGCGTGGGCGGCTGGCTTCCGCCGGGCGTGGTGGCGGACACGAATCCGCAGCGCGTGCTCCAGTCGATCCACGCGGGCTGGGGCGTGCCCGACGCGGATCCGCGCTGGGGTGCGACGTCGTGGCTCGGCTTCGACATGCAGGTGAAGACGCACAGCGGTGGCTTCAAGACGTTCAAGGTGGAGAAGGCGATTGGTGCCCTGGGCACGCCCGCGTCGCTCGAGCGCTTCGCGCGCACGCTCGGCGGCCTGGTCGCGCGGGTGCACGCCTCGACGCCTGAGACGCCGGACATGGCGAAGCGCATCGCCGCGGTGATCGGCACGGATCCGGAAGGCTTCGCCGACGAACAGGCCGCGCTCGCCGTGAGCTACGAGGTGCAGGTCGAGGCGGATTGGGCGGGCTTCTCGCAGTCGCTGCAGGAGCTCGGGCCCACCCTGGGGCTCACGCCCGACGCGAGCGAGCACGCGCCGCCGGAGCTCACCCAGATGTTCGCGCCGCCGTCGTTTGGAGCCGCACCGTGAAGACGCTCGCGATTGTAACCATTCTGTTTGGTGCCTCGGCTGCCCTCGCCGATGAGCCCGCGCCTGCGCCGGTTGAAGCGGCTGCGCCCGCGCCATCGTCGGAGCCCACGATCCTCGGCGTTAGCCTGAAGCCGGGCCTCGAGCTCTTCGGCCAGTACGACTACATCGACACCTTCAACAGCGACGGCAGCCGCAACTGGTTCTCGCAGTTCGACGTGCCGCGCGCCTGGGGCTCCCTCGACGCCGAGAAGGGCACCGTGCGCGGCAGGATGCTCATCGAGGCCACGCGCTCCGCGAGCGATGGCGCGCTGCTCGGCGTCGCCGGTGACTCGTTCGTGATGCGCGTGCGCGAGGCGTGGGCAGGTTGGCGTCCGATTCCCGAGCTCGACGCGCAGGTCGGCGTGGTACCCACGTTCGCGATCGCCGAGCTCGACCAGGCGTGGATGACGCGCGCCGTGGCGCCGTCGCTCCTCGAGACCACCTCCCTCGCCCATGCAGCCGACCTCGGCGCCAGCGCGCGCTTCACCGCGCCGCGCGGCTACGGCTGGGCGGGCGCCGCGATTCTCAACGGCGAGGGCTACGAAGAGCGCGAGCTCAACCGCGGCAAGAACCTCGAGCTCGCTGCCGAGCTGCGCCCGGCGCCGGATACCGTCGCGGGCCCGCTCGCGATCTTTGCGGACTTCGAGAACGGCTCGCAGGGCACCGCGCGCGTGCCCGTCACGCGGCTCACGCTGGCGCTGCTCTGGCAGGGGATCCGGATCCGCGCGGGCGGCACCTCGACGCTGGCCTGGGGCGTGGATGGCGATGGCGCGGCGCAGTCGCGGCTGTACGAGCTCTTCGTGCGCGGCGAGCCCATCCCGCGGCTCATCTTCGCGGCGCGGCTCTCGCGGTATCAGCGCGACGCCACCGTCGCCGATGACCGCCTCGACTCGGGGCTCGCGAGCGTCGGCTTCCGCGCAGCGGATCCGCTCGAGCTCTTCCTCGTGGCGCAGCGCACCTCGCCGGGCGCGGCGGCCGCGAGCGCGCTCACCGGAAACGACACCTTCGACGTGCGCTTCGTGGCTCACGTCGTCTTTTGAGGAGAACGTCATGCGCAACGCCGTCATCGCTTCGCTCGCCTTCGCGCTCGCCGCCTGCGGCGATTCGGGTCCCTCCACCACCGCAACCGCCACAGCGACGGGCACCACCACCGCCGCCTCGACCAGCGGCACCAGCGGCGCCGGCAACACCACCAGCGGTGCCACCAGCACCGGCGGCGCGACGACCACCAGCGGCGCGACGAGCAACACCGGCGCCACCAGCATCGGCAGCACGACCGGAAACGCCACGAGCACCTCGACGGGCAGCACGGGCTCGAGCGCGGGCGCCGTGGTGCTCAACGAGGTCTGCGGCAAGGGCGCGAACTGGATCGAGCTCTTCAACCCGGGCGGCGAGGCGATGGACCTCGGCGGCCTGGGCGTGACGGACTCGAACGACGGCGGCTTGAAGCTTAGCGATTTGGTTACATTCCCGAACGGCACGTCGCTCCCCTCGGGCGGCTTCATGTTGCTCGTGGGCACCGACGACGGCGGCTTCGGTGGCCCGTACACCGACTGCATGGGCGCGGCGTCGAGCTGCTTCTATTTCGGCTTCGGCATCTCGAACTCGAAGGGCGAGCACCTCTACCTCGTCGATGCGAACCAGAACCCCATCGACGATGTGGTCTACCCCGCGCACTTCGCCACCGACGCCGGAGAAACCCTGGGTCGCATTCCCGACGGCTCCGGCAGCTTCGTCATGACCGCCGCCACGCCCGCCGCGCCGAACCACCAGTAGCCGCGATTTGATCCACAGCTGCGCGCCGAACTACGGTGCGCGGCTGTGCGTCGATTCCTTGCGATGTGCGGCCTCGCGCTGGCCGCGTGCAGCAACAACGTGGCCGGCTCCAGCGCGAGCTCCACCTCGGGCAGCAGCGCGGGCGCGACGGGCTCGAGCTCGAGCAGCAGCACTTCGTCGACCGGAAGCGCATCGACCAGCTCGGGCTCTTCGAGCGGAACCGGATCGTCTTCCGGAACGAGCACCAGCTCGAGCACGGGTTCGACCGGCGCGCCGCCGCTCTTGCGCTTCGCGTTCACGGGCGACACGCGCCCGAACAACTGCGACGACCTCGCGAACTATCCCGGCCCAGTGATGGACAGCATCGTCGCGGCCATGAAGAACCACGACGTGCAGCTCGCGCTCGACACCGGCGACCACCTCAAGGTCTGTGGCAGCGACAGCGCCACCGCCGCGCAAGCCGCCGCCGACGCGCAGCTCCAGCTCTACGCGACCTCCATCGCCGCGCTCGGCGCGCCGTTCTACCTGGCGATGGGCAACCACGAGTGCTTCGACAACAGCGCGCTCTGCAGCGTGGGCGATCCGGTGCTCACCGTGTTCCAGCGCTACCAGGGCACCGACGGCGGCGAGCCGTACTTCACGTTCGATCGCCAGACGCCGTTGGGCACCGCGAGCTTCGTGTTCGTCGCGGACACCGCCTGGGACGCCACCGAGTCCGCGTGGCTCGATCGCACGCTCACCCGCACCGACAGCTCCGCGTACACCATCATCGCCAAGCACGTGCCCAGCTCGAACGTGACCGACTTTCCAACCAACGCCGACGAGATGGCCATCATCGGCGCGCACCGCTGCGCGCTCCTCCTCGACAGCCACACGCACACCTACGTGCACGCGGACGGGGGCCACGAGGTGACCGTCGGCCTGGGCGGCGCCCCGCTCGCGCACCCTTCGCGCGACGCGTTCGGCTTCGGCCTCGCGGAGCAGCTCTCGGACGGCGGGCTGCAGATCACCCTCTACGACGCCGCCACCGATTCTGCCGTCGACCAGTTCGTCCTGGGCGGAAATTGACCGTGCTACCCATGGCCTCCGGGACGCGAACGGTGTAAATCGGCGCCATGAACGCGCGTGTGTACGTGACCCTCAAGTCGGGCGTCCTCGATCCGCAGGGCAAGGCGGTGGCCCGCTCGCTCGCGGGGCTCGGTTACTCCGAGGTGACCGACGTCCGCATCGGCAAGGTGATGGAGCTGCAGCTCGACGGCGCCGACCCGGTGGCCGCCAAGGCCCGCCTCGACGAGATGTGCCGCCGCATGCTCGCCAACACGGTCATCGAGGACTACCGCATCGAGATCGTGGGCTGAGCGGGCTCGCGCGTGTGCGGCATCGCCGGCATCGTCGACTACGAGCGGCCGGCCGAGACCTCGCGCACGGCCATGGCGGCCATGCAGCGCGCGCTCGCTCCGCGCGGTCCCGACGGTCAGGGTGACTTCTTCGAAGGACCACTCGCGCTCGGCCACACCCGGCTGGCCATTCAGGATCCCGAGCACGGCGCGCAGCCGGTGGTCTCTCCGGATGGGCGCCATGTCCTCGTCTACAACGGCGAGCTCGCCAACGCCGACGAGCTGCGCAAGCTGTACGCGCGCGAGTTTCCGTTCGAGGGCAAGTCGGACACCGAGGTCGTCCTCGCCGCGCTGACGCTGGATGGCGTGGGTGCGCTGCGCCGCTTCAGCGGAATGTTCGCGCTCTTCCTCTGGGACCGCGGGCAGCAGCGCGGCTTCGCGGCGCGCGACACGCTGGGCGTGAAGCCCTTCGTCTATGCGCGCGAGGGGAGCCAGCTCCGCTTTGCCTCCGAAGCCAAGGCGCTCGTGGCCGCCCGTGGGACTTCACCCGCAGTGAACATGGACGCGCTCCTCGAGTGGGCGCTGGTGCCGCAGTTCTCGAGCGTGGATCGCGCGCCGTTCGCGGGCGTGGAGATCTTGCCGCCGGGTGGGCTGCTCGAGGTGGATCGCGCGGGCATTCGCGTGTCGCGCTGGGCGCGCTTTCGCCCCGCGAGCAAGCCGATGGACGAAGACGCGCTCCTCGACGATGTCCTCCGCCGCGTCTACATGGGCACGAACTCGGTGGCCGCGAGCGACTGGCCCACGGGTGTGTTCCTCTCCGGCGGACTGGACTCCTCGCTCATCGCCGCCGCGTCGGGCTTCTCGGTCGACGAGCTGCGCGCGTACACCATCCGCTTCGAAGGGCAGGACCACTTCGACTACGCGCACTCGGCGATCACCCTCGAGGACGACACGCCCTTTGCCGTGCTGGTGGCCAAGGAGCTGGAGCTCGAGCACACCTTCGTCGATGTGCGCCGCGAGACGCTGCCGAAGGATCTCGAGACCCTCGCGCGCATCAACGATCTGATTCCCGCGTGGGAGCAGGAGCTCGCGCAGCACCACCTGGCGCGCGTGGCGAGCGAGAGCGTGAAGGTGGTGCTCGTCGGCGACGCGAGCGACGAGACGCACTTCGGCTACCACTTCCTGCTCGATCCCGCGGCGACCAAGTCCGTCGACGGGCTGCTCGCGCGGCTGGGGGCGCCGGCGCGCCTGCAGATGCTGAACCCCGAGCTGCGCCCTTCTGCGCTGGAGACGCTCGCGGCGCGCTATCGCGGCGTCGTCGCCGAGGCGGGGCAGACGTGGGGCAATCGCGATCAAGACGTGCTCGCGACCACGGCGCTCATCGTCGAGCGCTGGCTGCCGCGGCTCCTGCACAACGGCGATGTGCACACCATGGCCTTCGGGCTCGAGGCGCGCGTGCCGTTCTGCTCCGAGAACCTGCTCGACCTCGCGGAGCGCGTGAAGCCTTCCACCGGCCTCAAGAATGGCATCGAGAAGTGGCACCTGCGCCAGGGCTCGGAAGGCGAGCTGCCGCACGAGATCCAATGGCGTCGCAAGAGCGCGCTGCCCAAGGATCAAGGCGCTGAAGCCGTGTACCGCGCCGAGTCCGAGCGGCTGCTCGCGGATCCGGATCAGGTGGTGAAGCGACTGCTCGACGTGGCATTTTTGCGCGGCCTCGCGCGTTCGCCGCGCACGCTGCTCGAGGTTGAGCGGAGCATGCTCTTCCAGGCCATCGTGCTCACGCACTGGGCGCGTCACCACGGGGTGCGGTGAATGAAGCGCGTGCTGCTGGTCAGCTCGGGCGAGAAGGGCCACGTGAACCCGCTCGTGGGCGTGGCCCAGCACCTGCGCGAGGCCGGACACCACGTGGGCTGGCTGGTGATCCCCGAACCCGTGGAGCAGGTGAAGAAGCTCGGCGTGGAGTTGGTGCGGCTGCCGGACGCGGCGCCGCTCGAAGAGATCGTCACGCAGGGTCCGGAGATGAGCGCGCTCGCCCGCGACGCGAGGGCGCTGCGGAGCTGGATCCAGGCGCTGTTGCTCGACGCCGTGCCCGCGCAGATCGAGCCGCTTCGCAAGGCGCTGCGCGCGTTCAAGCCGGACGTCGTCGGCACGGATCCGATGCTCTACCAGGCGTACATCGCGTGCCACGAAGAGCAGATTCCCTTCGCGGGGATCTCGTCGTCGCTCAACCCCGTGACGCCGGACGAGGTCGACGTGGAGCTCACGCGCACCGTGCGCGCGCTCGCGAGCGCCCGCGCGGCGCTCTTTGCGAGCCACGGACTCGCGCCGAAGTTCGCCGTCTGCGACGCGCTCGGACCGGCGCTCACGACGTGCTTTGCCACGCGCGAGTACGTCGGCGACGCGCCCCTTCGTCCGGCGGTGAAGCTCGTGGGGCCGACGCGGCCGCTCGCCGCGCGCGGCGACGAGGTGCCCTTTCCCTGGGAGAAGCTCGACGCCTCGCGGCCGTTCGTCTACCTCTCGTTCGGTTCGCAGATTGGTTGGCAGCCGGAGATCTTTGCGCGCGTCGCCGGCGTGCTCGCGCGGCGCGCGGTGCCGCTGGTGATCAACGCGGGCATCGAACCGCACGCGCGTGGGCTCGCGGAGCTCCCGGGTCAGGTGATCGCCGTTCGCTATGCGCCGCAGCGCGAGCTGCTCACCAAGGCCGCTGTGCTCGTGACGCACGGCGGAGCGAACTCGGTGATGGAGGCGCTCACCGCGGGCGTGCCGATGTTGATCAGCCCGGTGTGCAACGACCAGCCGATCCAGGCGCAGTTCGTGGAGCGCGCCGGTGTGGGGATTGCGCTGGATCTGCTGCGCGCGAGCGACGATCAGGCCGACGCCGCGCTCGGTGCGCTGCTCGATCCGGACGTGAATCCCTTCAAGCGCGCGCTCGCGCCCATCTCCGCTGCGTATCGAAGCGCCGACGGCGCGGGCGAGGTGGCGCGGCTGCTCGTCGAGCTCGCGGCATGATCACCTGGCGGCTGGAGCGCTGGCGTCCGCCGCGCGTGAAGCCGCTCGAGGTGTGGAATCTCCCGTACCGCGATGGGCTGCTCTACGAGCGGCTATGCGCGGCGTTCGCGGATCAAGGCGGGCCGCGCGTCGATGCCGAGCTCGCGCAGACGCTGGCGGTGCTGTGTCAGCTCGTCGCGCCGCGGGATCCGATCTGGATCAGCGGCGGGCTCGCGGCGCGGCCTGGGCTGCAGCGTGCGTTTCGTGCGTACGGCATCGAGCGCGCGCGCTTCGCGTCCGAGCCGCTCTTTCCCGCGGAGGCCGGCGGGCGGGCTGAGCTCGCCGCGCGCGGCCTTGCCAACGGCCTCGTCGTCGATCTCGGGCAGACCTCGCTGAAGCTGTCGCGAACGGTGATTCCCCGGCCGAAGTCGCTGCCGGTGTTTCTGGTCGAGCACGCGCCGCCGCCGCAGAACGTGCGACTCGAGCAGGCCGCGCGCCTGGCGGACTTCGTGAGCGAGGCCATCGCCTCACACGTGTCGACGGACTCGTCGCCCGCGCTCGTGCTGGGCTTGCCGTGCGCGCTCGACGACCGCGGGACGCCAGGGACGTGCACGTACGCGGGTTGGTCGAGCGACGTCACCTGGGCTCCGCGGATGCTCTCGCGCCTCGACGCGCTGCTGCCGCCAGCGCACCCTTGGCATGGTCGCGAGGTGCTCGCGCTGCTCACGAACGACGCCGAGCTCGCGGCAGCGTCTGCCGCGCTCGAGCTGCCGCACGACGCGCGCGCGCTGGTGGTGACGCTCGGCTTCGGACCTGGCGCGGCGTGGCTCGAGACGGAGCTGCGCCGTGGTTGACGTCGTCTACCTTTCGCCGCATCTGGACGACGTCGCGCTCTCCTGCTCGGCGCGGATTCGCAGCGAGCGTGGCGCCGGAGACCGCGTGCGCGTGCTCTCGTTCTTCACCCGCGGTGATGCGGGCTACGCCGAGCGCAAGGCCGAGGACGCGCGCGCGCTGAAGCTCCTGGACGTCGAAGGCGAGCACGCCGAGCTGCCGGACGCGCCGTTTCGAAGCCCGCGCTACGACCGGCTCTCGCGGCTGTGCTTGACGCGCGATGCGGCGCTCGAGGATGCGGCGTTCCCAGACGTCGAGCGTGCGCTGGAAGTGGTGCTGCAACGGGAGCAGCCGGATCGCGTGGTCGCGCCGCTGGGCGTGGGCGGGCATGTGGATCACCGGCTGGTGCACCTCGCGGCGCGCAGGCGCGTGCCGGCGGCGAAGCTCGAGCTCTACGAGGATCGTCCGTACGCGCTCGTGGCGGGCGCGGTTCACTGGCGACTGCGCGAGCTCGGCGCGAGCATCGAGCAGCTCCCGCGGAGCGAGTACCTGCGCGCGTTCCTGAACGCGGCATACGTGAAGACCTTCCTGCGTCCGCGAGACTTCGTTGCGCTCGCGCATCACATGCGTGGGCCGGACGCGGCGGACCCGATTCGCGCGGACTCGTCGGTCGAGCGACACGGCCTCGCAGCGCGCGCGTTCGCCATCGAGGTCGCTCGCGTGTACGGCACGCAGTGGGCGCCGCTCTTTGGCGACGCGGGCGAGCACGATCGCGCGCTTCGCGAGGCGGCCGAGTCGCTCGGGGCGCCGAACGGCCACGCCGAGCGCTACTGGCGAATCGCGACCTGATCGAGCGCTGGCGCGGGCTGCGGCGCGAGCTCTTCGGGCGGCCGCGTCTTCCAGCGGCGGTGCATCCAGACCCACTCGGTGGGCACGGCGCGAATCGCGTCTTCGATGGCGCGCGTGAACGCTTGCGTCAGCGCGACCACCGCCGCCTCGTCGTGACCCTCAGGCAGCGGCAGCTCGCGAATCTCCATGCGGTGGCCGCCATTGGGCAAGCGACGGATGAAGCCCACGAGCGGCGCGGCGCGTGCGCGCAACGCGAGATCCGCGGCCGCGCGCGGCGTGAACGCCTTCTTGCCGAAGAAGTCCACGAAGACGCCTTGCACCTTCGTGTCTTGATCGATGAGCAGCCCGAGCGCGCCGCCGTCTTTCAAGAGCCGCAGCATCTGCTTGGCCGCGCCCGGCGCGCCGCGCCAGATGGTGCGCAGGTTTCCGCTCGCGCGAACGCGGTCGATGAGCGCGGTGAGCCGCGCGTCGTTCGACTCTTTCGCGATCGTGGCGCAGGGCAGGGCGGTGCGTGCCAGCCGCCGCGCGAGCAGCTCCCAATTTCCGACGTGACCCGTCACGAAGACCGCGCCGCTCCCGCGCGCGAGGGCGCCCTGGTACGCGCTCCACGCCTCGGGCGGAAGCTCCACGTACTGCTCCAGCACCGGATCCAGTTTCCGGATCAGCGCCAGCTCCAGCGCGCTCATCGCGAGGTGCACGAACATCGCGCGGACGAGCTGCGCGCGCTTGGCCTCGCTCTTCTCGGGGAACGCAATGGCAAGCGAGTCGAGCGCTTTGCGGACTTCGCCCGAGAAGAGCGCGTGCGCGAGCGTGCCGAAGAAGCGGCCGAGCGGCGCGATGGCGGAGCGCGGGAGCAGCCCCACGATCGCCAGCGCCACGCGAATCGCGACGTAGCGCACGCCGCGCTTGATGCGCTTGCCGAGCCGGACCTCGCTCACGGCGCGCTGCAGCCTCCGTCGGCGAGGCAGACGCCGGCGTCGCCGCACGAGCGGCCGAGGCAGTCGGTGTCGAGGCAGTCGGTGCGGCCGTCGAGGTCGTTGTCCACGCCGTCGTTGCAGAGGAGCTCGCGCGCGACGCAGAGCGGGCCAGCATCCGTCGCGCCGGCATCGAGCGGGCCCGCATCCACGGCGCCGGCGTCGACCGGACCGGCATCGATCGAGCCTGCGTCGATGGGACCGGCGTCCACCGGGCCCGCGTCGACGGATCCAGCATCCGCGGATCCGCCGTCGAGATCGCCTGCGTCAACGGATCCAGCATCGACATCGCCCGCATCGGCGGGTCCCGCATCGACAGGACCGGCGTCGACGGGTCCCGCATCCAGTGGGCCCGCATCGACATCGCCCGCATCGACAGGTCCCGCATCGACGACGAGCGGACCGGCATCGGTGACGGGTGTGCCTGCGAAGCCGCAGTTCCCGCCAGCGCCACAGCTCTGGCCGAGGCAGTCGGGATCGTCGCAGTCGACGAGGCCGTCGCCGTCGTTGTCCACGCCGTCGCCGCAGTCGGTCTCGACCTTCGCGCCGCCCACGCAGAGGCAGCCGTTGCCGCACGACTTGCCCGCGCAGTCGGCGTCCTCGCAGTCGATCTTGCCGTCGCCGTCGTCGTCGAGGCCGTTGCTGCAGTTCTGCTCCACCGCGCCGCCGTCGGCGCAGAGGCACTGCGGGCCGCAGGCGTGCGTGCCGTCGCAGTCCGGATCCGCGCAGCCGACGAGGCCGTCGCAGTCGAGGTCGGTGGTGCCGTCGCACGCTTCCACCGCGGGCAGCACGCTGGGCACGCACACCAGCGCGCCGCCGTCGCCGCACGCGAGCGCACCCGCGGCGCATGCCGAGTGCAGGCCGGTGTCGCAGGCCGAGCCCGCGTCCGCCACGTCGTCGACCACGCCGTCGCAGTCGTCATCCACGCCGTTGCAGGTCTCGACGTGGCACTCGCTGAACGGGAAGCAGACGCCGTCGCCGCTCAGCTTCTGGATCACGCACACGTCGCCCGTGCCGCAGTCCGCGTCCTTCGAGCAGCGGAACAGGTTCGTGTCCGGATCCTTGGGGAACGAACAACCGGCGACGGTCGCCATCGCGGCGATGAGCAGGATTCTCGCGCGCATCAGAAGCCCACCGAGACGCTGGCCGCGCCGCCGTGCGCGATCGGAGCCACGCCGAACGCGAAGTGGTCAGGGAGCGAGGCCGTCTTCACCGACTTCGTCGGCTCGGGCTTTCCGCCGTCGTCCGCGAGCCAGAGGATGGCCCCGGCGAGCACGGCCACGCCCGCGGCACCGAAGCACACGTCGGCCACCACCGCGTCGCGGTGGCCGTTGAGGGCCTCGGCGCGGGTGATGTCGAGGACGCCGTCGTGGTTGGCGTCGACGGCGCGGCTGGCGATGCCCTTCTCGGTGAGCCCGAGGTACGTGCCGGCCCCGCCTGCGGCCACGCCGATGCCCAGGGCGATCCAACTTCCCACAGGCACGCCGCCGGCGCGCGCAGGCTCGGGCGGCGGAGGCGGCGCGTTCGGCGAAGGCGCGGTGTGCACCTCGGGCACCGCAGCCACGGCCTCGTCCGGATCCACCTTGTTGGGCAGCAGCGTGAGCGCGAGCTCCACGGTCGTCGTGGTGCCCGGCGCGATCTCCACGAAGCGATCCGTGGGCAGGTAGTTGGCCTTCTCCGCCTTGAACTCGTGGCGCCCGGGCGAGAGCTGGATGGTCACCGGCAGCTCACCGAGCGGGCGATCGTCCACCTGACCGCGCGCGTGCTTCTGCGGGCTGCGGATGGTGACCTGGGTGGGCGCGCTGCTCTTCCCTGCGAGGAGGTCGGGCAGCATGGTGTCGAAGCTCGCCTCGAGCTGTCGCGAGGCGATGAGGATCTCGCGCTGGGCGCTGGCGATGAGCTGTCCGGAGTCGAGGTCCAGGAGCACCAAGCGGATGACGTAGTGCACGTCGTCGGTGTCGAGCGTGCCCGCGAGGAGCTTGCCGCCGCCGAGGTTCGCCGAGAGCGACTGCAGGCACGCGGGCTTCAGGTCACACTGCTTCAGCTTCTTGAGCGTGTCGTGGCCGACCTTGGCCTCGGTGTCGTCCGCGCCGGTGACCTCGTAGCCGGCGGCGCGCGCCTGGGTCACGGCGCGCTGGGTGAGCAGCCCGGAGATGCCCAGCAGCGAGAGCGGCCCGAAGAGGTTGTAGGCCGAGAGCTTGCCGGCGCTCTTCTTGGCCTCGGGCTTGGCGGCGCGCGCAAAAGCCTGCGCAGGCAGAGCGAGGGCCAGCACGGTCGCCAGGGCGGTGAGGCGGTTGCGGGACATCCGTCCTCCGGGCGGCCATGGTACATCGGGACTGGCGTTCGCCCCATCGCGGGAAACCCTGTCCCCTGGGCGCGAAACCCCGTCCCCAACCCTTCCCCGTCTCACGCGGGGAAGGGAGCGCAGTGGGCAGTTGGATTCGATGAGCGACGAGTTCTACGACAAGCTCTTCGTGGTCGAACCGAACTACGCCGGGTGGCGGCTCGATCGCTATCTCTGCGAGAAGATCGCGCGGCTCTCGCGTACCCGCGCGCAGTACCTCATCAAGCACAGCATCCAGAGCGAGAAGCCGCTGAAGCCGTCGACGCCGGTCTATCCCGGGCTGAAGTTCTCGCTGCGAAAAAAGGTGGTCGACGAGCCACCCACCACCGACCTGCCCGCGACCGTGCTCTATCGCGACGCCGACGTGATCGCCGTCGACAAGCCCACCGGGCTGCCGATGCATCCCACGGCCCGCTACTTCCAGAGCACGCTGGTGGCGCGGCTGCGCGAGATGACCGGCCCGGGCGAGAAGATCGATCCCGCGCATCGCATCGATCGGGAGACGAGCGGCATCGTCGTCTGCGGCGTGCGCCCCGAGGTGACCATCAAGCTCAAGGCCGCGTTCGAGAACGGCCACGTGAAGAAGGCTTACCTGGCCATCGTCGAGGGCCACCCGGATTGGGAGAAGTGCACCATCGACGCGCCGCTCTCGGTGGGTGGCGCCGTGGTGCGCATCAAGGTCGAGGTGGATCGCGTCGAGGGAAAGGAAGCCGTCACCGACGCGGAGTGCGTGGCGCGCTATCAAGGCCAGGACGGGGCGCCCTTCTCGCTCGTGCGCGCGCGCCCGCGCACGGGGCGGCAGCACCAGATCCGCGCGCACCTCTCGCACCTGGGCTTGCCGTTGGTGGGCGACAAGATCTACGGCCCCGACGAGACCTTCTTCGTGCGCTTCACCGAGCACGCCCTCGACGATGCGGCGCGCGCGCGCCTGCGCCTCCCGCGCCACGCCCTGCACGCGGCCGAGCTGGAGCTGGTGCATCCCACCACCAAGAAGATCCTCAAGATCGAGAGCGCGCTGCCGGAGGATCTGAGCGGGTTCCTGGCGACGCTGAAACAGATATAGCTATTTGTCCTCGAGGCCCGAGCCGCGCTCGGCCTGTCGATCGAGCGACTTGAGCAGCCGCTCGCGATCCTCCGACTCCGCCTGCGCGCTCACCTTCGCACGCCAGGCCGCGCGCTCGTCGTGGCCCGCGCTGTGGTCGATGGCCAGCCCGCGATCGATCGCCGCCAGCGCCTCGCGGGTGCGCCCCAGCGAGAGCAAGAGCTGCGCGAGCGCGTACTGCCGACCCGGATCGTCGGGCACGAGGCTGGCGGCGTCGCGCAGCGCAGCGATGGCGTGGGCCTCCATGCCCTGACCGCGCCAGATGTTCGCGTCGGCGTCGAGGGCGGCCACGCGCTCCGCTGGGCGCGCAGGCGTCACCTGACGCAGCAGGCGGTGGGCTTCGTCGAACTGCTGGCGGCTCGCGAGCTGGTTCGCCAGCGCCACCGAGAGCGTGACGTCACCGGGCACCGCGCGCAGGCCGTCGCGCAGCGTGGCCTCGGCCTCGACGCCATCGCCCAGCGCCTGCTCCTCGTGAGCCACCGCGTTGAACGCCGCCGCGGAGCTGGGCGCGGCCTTGAGCGCGCGCTTCGCGTAACCGAGCGCCTTGGGGTGATCGCCCACGAGGCTGGCGTACGACGAGAGCTGGAGCAGCAGCGCCGGAACCTCCAACGTCACCTGCGACGCGACCAGCTCGCCCGCGGAGAGCGCCAGCTTCGGATTGCTGCCCGTGAGCCGGAGCACGGCCTCTGCGCCCTCGGGCGTGGGCGGCACCAGCCGGGCGTACTCCTCCGGCGTGCGCAGGAAGCGTCGCAGGTCGGCCTCGAAGCTCGGGTCGCCGACCATGCCGTCCAGGGCCATCGCCTCTTCGCCCATGGCCTGGCTGCGCTTGCCGAGGAGGAAGAGCGACTCCGCGGCCAAGCGGTGCGGCCACGGCGAGAGCGGCGCGAGGTACATGGCGCGGTTGCTCCAGAAGAGCGCCTGTTCGGGTCGCGGCGGGCGGGCGCGCGCGGCGGAGAGCGCGGCGTCGAGCGGCACCACCCAGTCGGCCGGATGCCGCGCCACCGTCTGCCAGGCCAGGTCCGCGAGCTGCTCGGGCGTCGCGCCGCCGTGCAGCGCCTCGTCGACACCCGCGCGATCGCGCTCCACCTCGTGGCGAGTCTGGCTGATGCCCCAGCTTCCCGCGATGACCAGCGCCGCGAGGGTCACCAGGCCGAGCGAGCGCGGCAGCCGTCGTCTTGTCGCGGGCCGCGTCGAGACGACGGCGAGAGCGAGCAACGTCGGCACGGCCACGCCGAGCAGCTCCAACCCGAAGTCGGCGAACTCGTGCAGGCCCACGGCGAAGAGCGCCGCCAGGAGCCCGCCTTCGCCCGGTGAGAGATCGCTTCTGCGGGCGATCTCCGCCCACGCGCCGGCGAGCACCACCAGCAGCCCGATTCCGGCGACGAGCCCCAGCTCCCCCGTGAGCTGGAGCACCACGTTCTCGGGGTGCGTGAACGTCATCGTCCGGTATTCGGTCTGGTAGTGCGGAAACGCGACCTTGAACGCACCTCGGCCGATGCCCGTCAGCCAGTGCTCGCGCACCAGCGGCACGCTCATCGGCCACACCTTGGCCAACGCGTGCGTGCTCTGCCAGCCGCTGAGTGACTCCATCGAGCCGAGCAGGGCGTCGGCATTGAGGAACACGGCCACGCCCACCACGCCCGCGAGGAAGCACAGCCCGAGCGCGACGCGGTGGCGCAGGAGCGCGCCTTGATCGCCGCGCCGGCCCTTCACCCAGACCAGCGCTGCAAAGACTAGCCCGCCCGCGAGGAAGGAGATGGCGCCCGCGCGCGAGCCGGAGAGCAGCACCGCCGCGCCGGTGAAGAGGAAGCCCAGCCCCCAAGCGAAGGCGCGCCGCTTGTCGCGGGTGCGCACGGCGAGGCCGAGCTGCGCCAGCGCGCCCAGCTCCAGCACGCTCGCGAGGTGGTTGCGGTTCACGAACGGACTCACCAGCCCCGAGCGGCCGAGCTGCCGGAAGCCAAAGAGCGCGTCCATGCCGAAGAGCTGGTGCAGGAAGGCGATGGCGGCGATCGCCGCGCCGAGCAGCGCGATGCCCATGCCCAGGCGCCGGCGGGCGTCGCCGCTGCGGCACACGTGCGACGCCGCGAGAAAGAGCGCCACTTCGGTGAGCGCCTTGCCCAGCTCCACCGCGGTCGCCGGCGGGTCCAGCGACAGCGGTCGCCACGCGGGGTAGAGCTGCTTGGGCCCGAGCGCGAAGCGGAAGAGCTCGTCGGTGTGCGGCGAGAGCAGCGCCACCAGCGACGCCGGCAGCGGCAGACATTGCACGGCGATGAACAGCGCCATGCCCGCGAGCGCCAGGGCGGCCAGGGATCCCGTGAGACGTCGGCGCGCGAGGTAGGCATCGGCCGTCGCCGAGCCCAGGGCCAGCGCCGCCAGCCCGAGCAAGCTCCAGAGCGCCCAGGGCGCGGTGGCGCCGAAGGCCGCGGGTGCGAGCACCAGGGCCGTCCAGATCGCGACTTCGCAGACGCGCCGGGCCACGCGGGCCGCGCCTCGGAACTTGCGTCGAGACAGTCGCGCGCGGGCCACGGCGGTGCTACCTTTCGCGCCCTTCGCGTGGGGTGGCCTGCCGCCCCGGGAACCTGGTCATGAAGCGCTCTCTCTTCATCGCGGGGCTTTTGCTCGCGGCGTTGGCCTCGGGCTGCAGCTCGCCCTGCGTCAAGCTCGCCCAGAAAATCTGCGACTGCCAGTCCACCCAGACCGCTCGCGACACCTGCAACTCCAACGTCTCCGCGCGCGCCGACCAGGTGCAGTTCACCAGCCAAGACAACGACAACTGCAACGCGCTCATCGACAAGTGCGCCTGCTACGAGCTGGACACGCCCCAGGGCAAGGCGAACTGTGGCCTGGCGCGCTGATCGCGTTCACGAGAAGTACAGCACGCCCACCGAGACCGCCGAGAACAGCGCCACCGTGGCCAGCATGGGCCGGTCGTGGAGCAGGATCTTCTCCGGCGAGCCCCCCAAGGCGCGCTTGTAGACGAGGAACAGGTAGCGGAACACCCCGTAGATCACGAACGGGATGGTGATCTTCAGGTTGTCCGTGTGGTGCACGCGCACCGTCTCCTCGCTCATGGTGTACAGCGAGTAGGAGACGAGCGTCATCGCGGTGGTGGTGCCGATGAGCTGGTCGAGCAGGGCCGGGCTGTAGTCGAGCAGGTTCGCCCGGTGGGCCGAGGCGCCGCTCTCGAGCAGGAGCAGCTCGTTGCGGCGCTTGCAGAAGCCCAGGAACAGCGCCAGGCAAAGCGTGCAGAGGTAGAGCCAGTTCGACACCGGCACCGCGATGGCATACGCGCCGGCCACCACGCGCATCACGAAGCCCACCGCGATGATCATCACGTCGAGCACGGCCACCTGCTTGAGCCGCAGCGTGTAGAACGCCTGCATCACCAGGTACGCGGTGCACGTGTAGAAGAGCAGCCGCGACAAATGGAAGGCCACCGCCAACGCGCCCGCGCCGCAGATGGCGCCCCAGACGAGCGCCACCGGTACGGGCAGCGCGCCCGACGCGATCGGCCGGTTGCGCTTCTCGGGGTGGGCGCGGTCCTTCTCCCGGTCGCCCACGTCGTTGAACACGTAGACGCAGCCCGCCAGGAAGCAGAAGGCCACCGCGGCCATCGCGGCGTGGAGGACGTCGGTGACCACGAAGAGCCGGTTGGCGAAGACCAGCGGGGCCATCAAGGCCAGGTTCTTGGTCCACTGCTTCGGACGCAGGACCTTGAGGAGCGCCACCGGCGAGAACGTCGCCTTGATGGGATCCGGGGCTGGAAGGCTGATTGCGGGTTCGCTCACGACGCAGCTCTCGCGCGGGACGCGCCGGAAGCCAACCCCGGAGCCACGCCCCACATGCCGCTGCAGGATACCCCAGGTCCGGGCGCTGCCTCTATTCCTGCACTGCGGGCAGGAACGCGAACGCCCGCTCGAGCGCCGCACGCGCGTCCGCCTCCAGCACCGCGCCATGGCAGGGGACGATCCGCGTCGGGTTCCAGGCGAGCATGCGATCGATGCTCCGCCGCAACGCCGCCCGGTCCTTCACCATCGAGCGGGCGATGCGCGACGGGCCGAAGCGCCCGTACGCGTCGTTGAGCTTCATGAACAGCCGGGCGAAGAAGCCCTCCATCTCCAGCACGTTGAACGACACATCGGCGACGAGCAGGGTGCCGCTCGCTCGGTGGAAGAAGACGGTCTCGTCGATGCCGGGCATGCCACCCACCGGCTCCTGCTCGAGCTCGCCGGCCCAGAGCGCGTCGGGCGCGTCGGTGAGCAGGCGCGTCCACGGCAGGTCCTTGCGCCGACGCTGCAGCGACTGCCGCGACAACAGCGCCGCCTGGGGCCACGCCTGGTGCGCGCCCTCCAGCCCCAGGTGGTGCAGCGTGCACGGGCCGATGAAGGCCTGCGTCGGACCGAGCGCGTCGAGCTCGGGCTTGAGCGCCGCCAGCCCCGGCAGTGGCGAGAGGATCACCAGCCCACCCGAGCGCAGCCGCACCACCGCGCTGCGCACCGGGAAGCGCGTGCCGGGCATCGGCAGAAGATCTTCGACACCCCAGAGGTCATCGGCGAGCTTGCGGAGTTGCATGGTCAATTAGTAAGGTTGCCTGACCAGTTTAGTCAAGCTGCCTGACCAAATCCCATGACCGACCAACGTCCCGAGCCGGTGCTGCGCGAGCTGGGTCCGCTGCTCTTCCGGGCTGCGCGCCTGGTGAACGAGCAGGCCATCGCGCGCGTCGAATCCGAAGCGAAGGTCGGCCTTCGCGCGGCCCACACCCAGGTGTTCCCCTACCTGCGCGAGGAAGGCGTGCGGCTCACCGAGCTGGCCGAGCGCATGGGCATCTCCAAGCAGGCGGCAGGCGAGCTGGTGGCCGATCTGGAGCGCATGGGCGTGGTCCGCCGCGCACCGGATCCGCTCGACGGCCGGGCCAAGCTCATCCTGGTCACGAAGAAGGGCTGGGCGGCGTTCCAGCACGGCGCGGGCGTGCTGCGCGCGCTGGAGGCCGAGCTGCGTCGGGCGCTGGGCACACCGCGGCTGCACCGCTTGGTGCAGGATCTCGCGGTGCTGGTGGATCACCTGGAGGGTGAGCCGGTGGTGAAGCCGCCGGCTACTTCCGGCCGATCGCGAAGTAGGTGAAGCCGCGGTCGCGCATGGCCTTGGGGTCGTAGATGTTGCGGCCGTCGAAGACCACCGGCGAGCGGAGCAGGCTCTTCATGCGGTCGAAGTCCGGGTGGCGGAACTCGTTCCACTCCGTGACCACGCAGAGCGCGTCCGCGCCCTCGAGCGCCGCGTACGGCGTGTCGCAGAACTTGATGCGGCTGTTGAACACGCGGCCCGCGGTGTGCGCGGCCACGGGGTCGTGGGCCTGCACCTTGGCGCCCTTGCCGATGAGCCCTTCGATCACCTCGATCGACGGCGCCTCGCGCATGTCGTCCGTGCGCGGCTTGAAGGCCAGGCCCCAGACCGCGAAGGTCTTGCCGGTGAGGTCCGGGCCGAAGTGCTTCACCGCCTTGTTCACGAGCGTCTTCTTCTGACGCTCGTTGATGCGCTCCGTGGCCCGGAGCATGTCGAACTCGAGGCCGTTCTCGCGCGCGGTGGTGATGAGCGCCTTCACGTCCTTGGGGAAGCAGCTGCCGCCGTAGCCCACGCCGGGGAAGAGGAACGGGTAGCCGATGCGCTTGTCGGAGCCGAGGCCCTTGCGCACCAGGTCCACGTCGGCGCCCACCCGCTCGCAGAGCGAGGCGATGTCGTTCATGAACGAGATGCGCACCGCGAGCATGGCGTTGGCGGCGTACTTGGTGAGCTCGGCGCTCGGCGTGTCCATGAAGATGATGGGGTTCTCGGTGCGCACGAACGGCGCGTAGAGCTCGCCCATCACCTTGCGCGCGCGCTCGCTGTCCACGCCCACCACCACGCGGTCCGGCTTCAGGAAGTCGTCGATGGCGGCGCCTTCCTTCAGGAACTCGGGGTTACTGACGACGTCGAACTCGTGCTTGGCGCCCAGCGCCACGGCCTCACGAACTTTTGCAGCGGTGCCCACGGGCACGGTGCTCTTGTCCACGATGACGGTGTAGCGGCTGATGGCCTCGCCGATCTGCTTGGCGGCGCCGAGCACGTACTTGAGGTCGGCCTCGCCGGTCTCGCCCTCGGGCGTGCCCACGGCGATGAAGACCACCTCGCTCTTGCCGACGCTGGTCTTGAGATCCGTGGAGAAGGAGAGCCGGCCCTCCTTCACGTTGCGCTTCACCAGCTCTTCGAGGCCGGGCTCGTAGATGGGCAACTCGCCGCGCTCGAGGCCGGCGATCTTGGCCTTGTCGATGTCCACACAGATGACATCGTTGCCGGAGTCGGCAAAGCACGTCCCCGCAACGAGACCCACGTAACCCGAGCCGATGATGGCCAGCTTCATGCGTTCTCCCTGCTGAAAGCGCGGGCAAGCTAACCGAAAAGGCGAGCGCGCTCAAAGGTCGACAGAGAGTGGCCGGCGCGGCCTCGGGCGTTCAGCGGGCCTTCTTGCCGATGCGGCGCAGCGCCCACGGCGAGCACAGGGCGCGGACCTCGGCGGCGCCGGGGCGTCCGCGGGCCACGCGCACGAGCGCCGCGCCCGACTTCTTCAGCGACAGGCCGCCCCGTCCGTGCCGAAGCCCGAGCAGGCCGGCGAGCACCTCGTCGAGGTGCGGCGCGTGGCCGACGGCGAGCACCTCCTTCACCTCGAGCGCTTCGATCGTCGCCAGGAAGTCCTCGGGCGACGCGTCCGGCGCGAGCGAGACCTCCTCGTGCACCTGGTTCGGCGGGATCTTCAGGACCTCGGCGGCGGCCTTGGCGGTCTGCACCGCGCGGATTGCCGGGGAGGTGAGCACCAGGTCGGGCTTCACGCCCAGGGCCGCGAGCCCGCGCGAGGCCTGGCGGACGCGGCGCTCGCCCTTCTCGGTGAGCGGGCGGGCCAGGTCGTTCTTCTTGGCCCAGTCCTCGCGGTCGACGGCGAGTCCGTGCCGCAGCAGGGTGACCCGGATGCTTCGGGTGGCCATGGTGTCCTCGCGCGTGGCAGCGCGCTTCTACAGCTGCTTGCGGCCGCGATGGGTGACGAAGTTGTTTCCTGGTTCGGTTCCTGGCGAGCACCCAACCAGGAACCAGGAACTGAATCAGCGCTTCTGCGACTTCGCGAACTCCTCGCCGGCCTTCTTCATCTCGGCAGGGGTCATGTCCTTCACGCGCTGGGCGAGGTTCCACTGGTTGCCCCACTTGTCGGTGAGGGAGCCCATGCGGTCGCCCCAGAACATGTCTCCGAGCGGCATGGCCACCTTGCAGCCGGCGTCGACGGCGCGCTTGAACCGGGCATCCACGTTCTCGCCGTAGACCCACAGGCTCACCTGGCCGGGCTTGCTGCCCATCTCCGGGAAGACGTCGTTGATGAAGACCTGCGAGTCGCCGATGCGGAGGGCGGCGTGCCAGACCTTCTTTCCCGAGGGATCCAGCGCGCGGCTGACCTCCTCGGCACCGAACGCCTTCTTGTAGAGCTCGATCGCCTCCGCGGCGCCGTCGACGTTCATCTGCGGCGTGACACTGCGCATCCCATCCGGAATTGCCTTGGTCATATTCCCCTCCGAGTGGAGGCGCGATCTTGCGCGGCGGGTGCGCGCGATCAAGCAGGTGGCGTGTCGAGCGCCCGGATCTTCACGTTGCTGCGGCGAACCTGGCCGGTGCACCGGTGCTAGCTTGGGCATCCTCAGGAGGCACGCATGGGCACGCTCCCGTTGATGGCGATGATGGGCTTGATGGGCACGGCGCCCGCGCAGAAGCCGGCGGCGCTGAAGTGGGTGGATCCCGACGTGGTCGCGGTCCAGACGCGCGTGGGCACCTTCCTGTGCCGAGAGAAGACGCGTCCCCTGATTGAGAAGGTGATGGCCGGCGGCGACGACGCCGAGTCCAAGAGCGCCTTCGCCCAGCACCTCGACGCCTCGTACAGCGCCGATCGTTAACAGATCGGTTACAACCGCGGCGTCGCGAGGGCCTCGTCGAGGCGCTGCTGTGTGCGCACGGCGAGCTTGAGCTTGCGCGCCTCGCGGGCCTGGGCGAGCAGGGCGTCGCAGTCCTTGGCGCCGTTGTGGCACGCCACGCGGGTGAGCAGCGCGAACGGCTCCCAGTAGAGGTTGGGCGAGCCCTGCTTGTATTGCTGGAGCTCGGCGTCGGCGGCGCGCAGCTCGGCCTCGGCGTCGGCGGCGCGGCCCATCTCGAAGAGCGTCTTGCCGCGGAAGGCCCGGTCGTTGGCGGCGTTGGGCGAGCCGGTGGGCTGGAGCTTGCGGTGCATGGCGATGCATTCGTCGTGGTGCGCCAGCGCTTCCGGATAGCGGCCCAACGCCGTCTCGGTCTGCGCCAGCTCGCCCAGCGCCCGCGCGAGCTGCACGTGTCCGCCTGCGGGGTACAGGCTGCGCAGCTTCTCCAGCGCCTGCGGCTGGGTGGTGATGGCGACCTCGGGCTTGCCCGCGTCTCTCCAGGCGTCGGCGGCGAAGCCCTGGACCATCGCCGAATTGAGCGGGTTGCCCGCGTCGGCGTACGCGCGCGCCACGACCTCGTACTGCTGGGCGGCCTCGGCGTAGCGCCCCAGGCCGAGCAGGAGGCTTGCGCGATCGGAGTAGCCGAGGATGGTGTCCGGGTGCTTGTCGCCCAGCAGCTCGCGCGACTTTTGGATGTAGTCGTTGAGGAGCTTCTCCGAGCGGTCCAACTGACCTGCGCGTTTGAGCAGCCGCGCGAGGCGGATGGAAGCCTTGAGGCTCAGCTGCGTGGGCTTGGTGAAGATGCGCTGGTCGGCGTCGTAGACCTCCTGCGCGAGAGCCAGACCACCTTCGAGATCGCCTTGCTCGGCCTGGGCCCAGGCGAGCATTCCAGCCAGCTCGAGCGTGTCGGCGTGCTCGTCGCCCAGGCGCTTGCGCCGAGCCTCGTAGGCGCGCTTCAGGAAGGGCAGGGCCTTCTCCGGCAGGCGAGCCAGGCTGGCGTCGGAGCCCTGCTCCATCCAGACCGCCTCGCAGATCTCGTCCTTGGAGAGCGGGCCCTCGCACAGCGCCGCGGCCTCGCCGATGTCGCGGTCGCGCTCCACGAGCTTGTTGCTCTCGCCGAGGAACGCCGCTCGCTTCTGAAGCGCGCTCACCAGGAGCTTGGTTCCCGGGGCGTGCGCGCGCGCGGTGGCGATGGCGGCGCCAAGCCGTTGCAGCGCGCCCTCGACGTCGGGCGGCTTGCCGGCGAAGCGCGCGGCCGCGGCGACGATCTCCGCCTCCGCCGTCGCTGGCGAGTCGAGGCCGAAGAGCTTCTCCCGACGCGCCTGGGCGGTGTCGGCGAGCGACACGGCCTGCGCCGCGTCGCCCACGTTCTGGGCCACGTGCGCCAGCGCGAGCTCCACCGTGGCCAGGCTCGCCGGGTCGTCGGCCAGCTCCCGACGCGCCTTCTCCGCGGCCGCCGCCACCAGCCGCGAGCGGTCCAGCTCGCGCGCCTCGGCGGTGCTCGGCGCCAGGACCTCCAGCAGGCTGCTCAGGTAGTGCAGCTGCGCCTGGGAGACCTCGGCGGCCTTGCGGGCCTTGTTCGCCTGCCAGAGCACGCCGCCCACGCCAGCACCTGCCGCGGCCAGCACCAGCGCCGCCGCGGCCACGCCTCGCCGATTGCGGCGCACGAACTTGCCCAGCACGTACCGCGCGGTGCGCTCCCGCGCGCTGACCGGGGCACCGTCGAGCCAGGCGCGCAGATCGGTCGCCAGCGCGCTCACCGACGGGTAGCGCGCCGCGGCGTCGTGCTGCAGGCCGTGGAGCACGATGGCCCCGAGGTCGCCGCCCACCTCGCGGGCCAGGGCCTTGGGCGATGCGAGCCGCCGCGCGCGCACCTGCTCGGGCGAGGCGCGCATCGCCGCGCGCGTGAGCGGCTCCGGCTCGCCGGCCTCGAAGCGGGGCAGCGCGCCGCAGAGCAGTCGGTGCAGCACCAGCCCGAGCAGGTAGATGTCGGTGGCCGTGGTGATCGCGCCGCCGCCCAGCTGTTCTGGCGCGGCGTACTCCGGCGTGTGCGGTCGCTCCTGGGTGGTCGACGACTCGGCCTCGGGCGCGAGCAGCTTGGCGATGCCGAAGTCGAGCAGCTTGGCCTGGCCGCTCTCGTCGACGAGCACGTTGCTCGGCTTCAGGTCTCGATGCACGACCAGGTTCTGGTGGGCGTGCTGCACGGCCTCGCAGACCTGGAGGAAGAGCTGCACCCGCTCGCGGATCGGGGCTTGTCGGTCGTCGCAGAAGGCGTCGATGGGCGCGCCCTCCACGCGCTCCATGGCGAAGTACGGCGCCATCGTCTCGGTGACGCCGCCGTCGAGCAGGGTGGCGATGTGGGGGTGCTTGAGCGCGGCCAGGATCTGCCGCTCGCGCAGGAAGCGGGCGCGCAGGGCCGGCGTGTCCATGCCCACGCGGATGAGCTTGATCGCCGCGCGTTGCTGGAACTGGCCGTCGTCGCGCTCGCCCAGATACACCGCGCCCATGCCGCCGCGGCCGGCCACGCCGATGATGCGCCAGGGGCCGATGCGCTCGGGCAGCGACTCGGGCGCGTCGGAGGGCTGCATCCTCGAGAGCAACGAGAGCGGGCGGCGTTCCAGGAGTCCTTCGGCGGCGTCGGCCTCGAGGAGCGCCGAGACCTCGCGCGCCAGCTCCGGGTCTTCGGTCCCGAGGCGCGAGAGCGCCGCCGTCCGCGCGGTGGCGTCGAGCTCCACCAGCTCGTCGAAGAGAGACAGCGCGCGCCGGCTGCGTTCCTCGGCGTTCATGCCGACTCCTGGAGCTCGCGGTGCAGGAAGGCGCGCGCCTTGCGCCAGTCGCGGCGCACGGTGCGGTCGGTGACCCCGAGCAGGCTCGCGACCTCCGCTTCGTTGAGGCCCGCGAAGTAGCGGTAGAGCACCACCTGCGCGAGCCGCGCGTCGAGGTTCTCCAGGTGCTTCAAGGCCTCGTCCAGGCGCAGCACGTCCGCTTCGTGGGTCAGTGCCGCCTCGACGTCGGTGAGGGTGACGTGCACCGCCTCGCCGCCGCGCTTCTCGCTCGAGGCCGCGCGCGCCGCGTCCACCACGATCTGGCGCATCGCCCGGCTGGCCAGGGCCACGTAGTGCTCGCGGTCGCGGATCTCGAAGTTGGCCGAGGCGAGCTTGAGCCAGGCCTCGTTGACCAGCGCCGTGGGCGTGAGCAGGCCGCGCCCTGATCGGTGGCTGAGCTGCTTGCGGGCTGCCTCGTGGAGCCGGCGGTAGATGAGCTCGTAGGCCCGGTTCGACGCGCCCGTGTCGCCCTCGCGCGCTTCGCGGAGGAGCTGCGTCAACGCCTCGGTTCCCTCGTCGTTCGAGGCGTTTGCGGGCTCGCCCACTTTTTTTCCCGAGGCCATGTCCGGTTTCTGGATCGGTTTCCGAGTCTTTGGGTGGAAGACGATTTTTGCCCAACTGGGGATGTGTCTGAAGGTATTTGTAGAGGTTTAGCTCGGGGCCGGGAGCGCGGGAAGGCGGGGGGCCCGCGCTCGCAACCGACGCTGGAACGCAGCTTTCTCACGAAAAGAGGGACCACACATGCGTACGAAGATCTTCCTCGCGGCGATGGCGGCTGCGTCGCTCGCCGCGTGCAGCGG
Source organism: Deltaproteobacteria bacterium (assembly GCA_018266075.1). GTDB lineage: Bacteria > Myxococcota > Myxococcia > Myxococcales > SZAS-1 > SZAS-1. The sequence continues at coordinate 31,448 of JAFEBB010000078.1, forward strand.
CAGCACCGACAGCAGCAGCAGCACGTCCGGCTCGACGGCGGCGGGCGCCACCTCGGGCAGCACGGGCAGCACCGCGTCGAGCACGGCGGGAACAACCGCCTCGACGGCCTCGGGCACGACCGGGTCCACCACCGCGGGCACGACTGCAGGCACGACCGCGTCCACCACTGCGGGCACGACCGCGTCGACGACTTCGGGCACCACCGCGGGCACCACCGGCGGCCAGGGCTGGCACGCGTTCGACATGCCGCTCGCCCAGCAGGACTCCGACATCCGCGGCGTGTACTGCTCCGCGGCCGACAAGTGCGTGATCGCCACCGTCCCCGGCGTCAGCAGCGATCCGGGTGGCCGGGTGTTCGCGCTCAGCCCCTCGGGCATCGGCGCCACGCTGCTCGACGGCACGTACCACAGCGCGGGCGGCGACCTGCCGGCGCTCGCGTACCAGCTCGGCGACATCGCGTTCATCGGCTTCGAGTCCACGCACGCCGGCCTGATCGTCCACGCCGACAACGACAACCTCTACCTGGTGAACTCGGGCGACATCACCAGCGAGGCGGCCTGGCAGTCCTCGAGCGCCGCGCCGAACGGCACGCTCGACAACACGCAGCTCGCCGCCGAAGAGGGCGACGCGAACAACCACTTCCTGATGGGCGGCAACTTCGGCTACCTGTTCTCCTCGACGCAGGCGCCCAGCGCCTCGACCTCGTGGACCAAGGTCTGGGCCCCCAACGCCGTGCCGCCGGTGCCCGCCGACTTCGACACCCAGTACGCAAGCGATCCCACGCTCTGCAACAGCGACCTCACCGCCGGCGGCATCCCCGAGCCGGGCCACATGCTCTACATCGCGGGTGACCTCTCGGTGGTGGTCGGCCCGTCCGGCGGCCTGAACCAGAACTACACCGACATGCAGAGCGCGGCTCCGCGGCCGGGCGTGTGCATCTCCACGGATCAGGGCCAGCACTTCTACTACTCGGCCTTCACCAACCTGCCGTTCGATCCGAGCGGCTCGAGCAGCCCTGGCCCGAGCGGAATCACCTGCACCGACAAGGACCACTGCTACGCCTTCAGCGGCAGCCAGGGCGGCATGAACGGCTCGGCGTACATCTACTCCTCGTCGAACGCCTCGGCGAACAAGACGTCGACCTGGACTGGGGCCACCCTGCCGGCTTCCTTGACCGCCACGGACAGCGCCGACATCCACGACGTGTTCTTCGCGCCGGACGGGACGCACGGCTGGGCGGTGGGCAACATCAACCACGCCGCGCTGCTGCTGCGCACCACCGACAGCGGCCACACCTGGACCGACGTGAGCTCCTCGGTCGTCGGCCTCAACGGGAGCGCGGACCTGTACTCGGGCTTCGCGCTCGACGCCGACCACATCTGGGTCGGCGGCCGCTACGGGTTCCTCGCGGCCACGGACACGGCGCAGCAGTAGTTCGCTGCACGCCGTGAACGGAGGCGGGATCCTTCGGGGTCCCGCCTCTTCATCTTTTTCGGCTACCGACCGCCAGCGGCCACGAAGCGCACGGGCGAGAGCGGCGCGGGCGTGGTGCCGGTGCCGCGCGCGAGCTCGAGCAGCGCCTGCTGGCTGCGCAGCGGCTCGGCGCTCGCGGGCACGCGCACGTAGGTGCCGTCGGGCTGCAGGTGCGAGCCGCGGACGTTGTCGCGCAGGCCGAGGGCGAGCACCTCGTCGAGCAGCCGCGCGCGCAGCGCCGGATCTTCCACGGGCGCCATCACCTCCACGCGGCGGACGAAGTTGCGCGGCATCCAGTCCGCGCTGGAGAGGAAGACCTCGGTCGCATCGCCCACGCCGAACGCGAACACGCGGCTGTGCTCCAGGAAGCGGTCCACCACGCTCACCACGCGGATGCGCTCGGAGACGTTCGGCAAGCCCGGCCGCAGGCAGCAGATGCCGCGCACGAGCAGATCGATGTCCACGCCGGCCTGGCTGGCGCGGTAGAGCGCGCGGATGATCTGCTCGTCCACCAGCGAGTTCATCTTGGCGATGATGCGCGCGGGCTGGCCGGCCTTGGCGCGCTCCGCCTCGCGCTCGATGAGGGCCAGCACCCGGTCGCGCAGGTCCACCGGCGCCACCGCGAGCCGCTTCCACTGCGGGGCCACGGAGTTGCCGGTGAGCATGTTGAAGAGCGCGGACACGTCGTCCGCCATCTCCTTGCGCGCCGTGAACAGCGAGAGGTCGGTGTACTGCTTGGCGGTGGTGCCGTTGTAGTTGCCGGTGCCGAGGTGCACGTAGCGGCGAATGCCCGAGCCCTCGCGGCGGACGACCAGCGCCACCTTGCAGTGCGTCTTCAAACCGATGAGGCCGTACACCACGTGCACGCCCGACTCCTCGAGCCGGCGCGCCCAGGCGATGTTGTTGGCCTCGTCGAAGCGGGCCTTGATCTCCACGAGCA